>JBOHFU010000019.1:16149-17389 GCA_050699675.1 Pseudonocardiaceae bacterium | reverse complement strand
ACCGGGACACGCCCGCCGACGACACATCGCAGATCGAGGACGCGATCGTCGCTGCGGTCTGGGAGCTGGCCAGCAAGTACGACGTCGAAGCGGTCGGCATCGGGGCGGCCGGCTTCATCGACGCGCAGCGGTCGACGGTGATGTTCGCCCCGAATCTCGCCTGGCGGGACGAGCCGCTGCGGGCCTCGTTGCAACGCCGGCTCGGGCTGCCTGTGGTGGTCGAGAACGACGCCAACGCCGCCGCCTGGGCGGAGGTCCGGTTCGGTGCCGGCCGCGGTGCAGATCACGTGGTGACCCTCACTTTAGGCACCGGGATCGGTGGCGGCATCGTGGTGAACGGGCAGCTGCTACGGGGCCAGTTCGGCGCGGCCGCAGAGGTCGGCCACCTCACTGTCGTCCCGGACGGGCGTCGCTGCGGATGTGGTTTGCGGGGCTGTTGGGAGCAGTACGCAAGTGGCCGGGCGCTCGAGCAGGAGGCCCAGGAACTGGCCCGAGTCTCGCCCGCGATGGCCGGGGACCTGCTGCGGCTCGCTGGCGGCCGGCCCGAGGACATCACTGGCGAGATGGTCACTCAGACAGCTGCAGCTGGCGATGTGGCGGCGCTGCGGTGCTTTGAGGTGATCGGGACGTGGCTAGGGCGCGGGCTGGCCGGGTTAGCCGCGATCCTCGACCCCGGCGTGTTCGTGATCGGTGGCGGGGTGTCCGCAGCCGGCGAGGTGCTCCGCGCCCCCGCGTCGGCCGCCTTCCGCGAGCACCTGACCGGCGGCGGGCACCGACCCGTGGCCGAGCTGCGGATCGCCGAACTGGGCCCTGAGGCCGGTCTCGTCGGCGCCGCCGACTTGGCTCGCTGCCGGGAGTCCGCCAAGTAGGGGCGCAAGATTGGGTCCAGCGGCGTCTTCGGCGCAGCTGCGGGTGGGCTGGCAGCTACTCGCCTGCGTCAGTCGTTTTTGAGTCGCTCGTTTTTGGGCGAATCGAGGCGGTCGGGGTCCCCGCGGGACTGTTCCCACACGTTCATCACCAGCGCGATGGTGACGGCCCACGCTGCGCCCAACGCCCAGCCCGCCAGCACATCACTGGGGAAATGCACCCCCAGATAGACCCGCGTTACCCCGACCGCGACGATCATCAGCAGCGCCCCGGTCCACACCGCGACCTGAACGGTTCGCCGGCCGATTACCCGATGACCGATCACCCAGTGACCGATCACCCAGTGACCGATCACCCAGTGACCGATCACCCA
>JBOHFU010000019.1:0-16049 GCA_050699675.1 Pseudonocardiaceae bacterium | reverse complement strand
TGACCGATCACCCAGTGACCGATCACCCAGTGACCGATCACCCAGTGACCGATCACCCAACGGCCGACCATCCACGCCGAGAGCAGCCACACCACCGTGGTGCCGACGGCGTGCCCGGAAGGAAAGGAGAAGCCCTGCTCACCCAGCACCGCGGTAGCCAGCGGCGGGCGATCCCGGTTCACCAGTTGCTTCACCGTCATATTGATCACCCCGATGCCGCCTGCGCCGAGCGTGAAGACCAGTAGCGGCAGCCACGACCGCCGGACCCAGGCCAACACCACACCCACCACGACGGCCGTCACCGCCACCCCTACCGGGCTGCCCATATCGGTGATCACCCGCGCTGCGGTGGTCGCCCAAGGCTGGCGGTGTGCGGCGAGGAACTGCACTACCGGGCGGTCGGCGACCGCGATGCCCTCACCGTCGAGCACATTGTCCAACAGCTCCCCGAATCCCACACCCAACGCGAGCACCGCGGCCACGCCGAGCGTCAACGTCAACCCGGCGGCCTCACCCGGCGCGAACCGGCGACCCAGGAACCCCCACTGCCTGGGGTAGCGCGACCGCACCCAGGTCACTGCCGGGCGGTCCGAGACCCAGGCGAGTCCGGCTCGGATCCGTTCCGGATGCCCCACCACCCACCGCGCGGTGAAGCCAGCCAGAGCGAGCGCCCCCACCACAAGAACCACCACTACGGCAGTTGCCAGCTCCCCGCTCACAACCGCCTCCCCCGTCACATGATGCTGTGCACGTTACGGTCGCTGGCTGCGGGGACGTCAACCCATCGGCCATCGATGGTTGCTGTCGGGTGTGTCCAGCCAGATCGATTGGCGTTGTGGTGTGACGGTCAGGCCGAAGCGTTCGCGGGGCGGGGTGCCTAGTGAACACCAGCCCTGGTGAATGGTTTCGATGTCGTCCCAGAGCCGGCGTGGCCCGGATTGGATGAGGTCGCCCGCAGGGGTGACGTGAGCGTGTGACCCGTCAGGTGCCCTGATCGTGAGATTGTGTAGGTCGTTGTCGCGGTAACCGTGCGCGAGGCCGGGGATGGCCAAGTCGAGGAAGAACCGGAAGTCGGTGTCGTAGTAGACACTGCTGGGCAGGTCGGTGGTGCGCTGTGGCCATCGGGGCTCGCCGGTCACGGCCACTGAGCTCCCGCCAGGCGAGGCATTCGGGGTAGGGCGGTGGCGCATGAAATACCCCGGACCGATAAAGGTTCCTTGTGCGTTGCCCTCGCCGGTGACCTTGAGTTTGACCAGGCCGGAGAACACCGGGGTCAGGATGATGCCCCCGGCTCGGGTTTGATCGATCCAGGCGGGCGGGATGCTGGTCACTCCGAAGGTGACGATGATCCGGTCGTAGGGAGCGCGGTTGGGATAGCCGTGTGCCCCGTCGCCGGTGATCACGGCGGGGGTGTAGCCGCAGCGTCGCAGCCGGTCTTGGGCTGCGGTGGTGAGGTCGGGGTCGACGTCGATGCTGGTCACCTTGCTTGAGCCCAGGCGTTCGCACAGCAGGGCGGCGGTGTAGCCGGTGCCGGTGGCCACTTGCAGGATCCGATGTCCGTCCTCGACCTCAAGCGCCTCCAACATCATCGCCACCAGGCTGGGCATGGTGCCCGAGGAGGTGACGGCGTCGGGTCGGCGTTGAGTGATCAGTGTCGTGTCGGAGTAGACCAGCCGAAGCCAACGGTCCCGGTCCGCCTCGCCGTCGACGTGCTCGATGGCCTGGTAGTAGGTCGGTACCAGCACGTGCCGGGGCACCGCGAGGAATGCATCGCGCCAGCGGTCGTCGGTGAGCGTGCCGTCGTTGGTCAAGGCAGTGACCATCTCGCGGCGCAGGGAGCGGGTCTCGTCGGAGTCGACGGTGGTGTCGGGGCCTTGCCCGATGGCCGGTGTGTCGGTCACGCTGATGTCCTTTTCAACGCGGCCGCGAGGGCGCGGGAGATGAGTTGCCCGGTCTGATGTTCGATCCATCCCCACTGACCATTCGGATTGATCTCGATGAACTGGTGTCCCTGGTCGGTGAGGACGAAATCCAGGGCGCCGAAGACGAGGCCGAGAGAACGCATCAACAGATGAACTCCTGTGCGCACGGTGTCCGGTAGCTCGTAAGGCCGGTAGGTGATGTTGTGATAGCTTTGGCGCCAATCCAGCTCACCGGGGTTATCAATGCGGGTGGCGAAGACTGACTCACCTATCACAGTCACGCGGAGGTCAGCCCTCTTTACTAATTTAGCCTGGAACAGGTGCGCGGTCGCGGTAATGGAGGGGTCGCGATATCGGTCCCGTGGCACGTCGCTGGTGTACACCACTCCGGACAGTCGCCCGTCCTCCGTGCGGGGCATCCGCGCGTACAGAGCCTTGGTGACGATCCCGTGCGACTGCTGGGCTGCGAAGTCCGCCACGGCCTCGGGGTCGTTGGTGACGAGGGTCGGTGGCACGGTCAGGCCAGCCGCGGTGGCGTGTGCGAGTTGGCGGGGTTTGTATTCGGCCTGCTGCACGCTGCTGGGCGAGTTGATCCAGGTAGCGGGCAGGGATTCCAGCACACCCCAGAACCCGAACCGCGCTTGCCTCTCGCACCAGGAAACCATCTCCAAGGGTATGCATGTGTCGAACTCGAAGCGCCCCGGCCGTCGATAGTAGACAGTCCTTATCTCGTCCAGCGACACACCGTTCAGCTCAGCGCTCCACTGGGCGTGCTGCCCGATCTCACTGGCGAGGGTCACTTCGGTGGGGAATTGCGCGGCGTCCAGCCGGAGGAAGGGAACCCCGTCACTGTGCAGGTGGGTGAGCACCATGTCTGCGGTCGGGTCCACGGGTGCGGTGAGCACCAGCACCCGTGGGTGACGAATCCGTGCCATTAGTCGTAGAACGGGTCGGTGTCCACCGAGATCGGATCTTTCCCGTCAGTCTCGGTCGGGCTTGATGTGGCCATCTGTTCTTGTGCGCTCAACTCTGATAACGGCCGACCATTGAACAGTGCTATTTGACGTTGCTGGTCATACACCGCTGTCCGAACTGCCTCAGTCGGTACCGCCGAGGTGGGTACCGGAACCCGGAAGGTCAGGCCGAACGGCTCGATCTGCACACTGCTACTCACGTGTCATCCTCCTCATCTCAGGCAACAGTCTCACTGCCGCCCCGTCTTCCAGGTCAGTACCTCGTTGAGCACGTTTAGTGCATCGCCGCTCGCCCGACGCTCGACCAGTCCATCACCGGGGACGATCAGCGACGATGTCCGCTGACGCCAGGCGAAGCAGTCGCGACTGAATCCCTCGATATGGATCATGTCAACGCACTCATCGGTCACCCGGTTTCCCACCAACGGCCCGTCCTCACCCGGCGCGATCCGCTGGAACTGAAAGCCACGCAGTGTGAGATGGTCGAGCAGCCGCTTGGCGATCACCACATCCGGGCTATCAGCCTCCATCGGACACCACCCCCGCTCGCACGGCGGCCCCTACCCCTACCTACTGACGCCTGACCGCCGTTCCTGCGCCAGTAGGCACAGGAACGGCAAAAACTGGTTTCCGGGGTGGTCAGGCTCGCGGCGAGCACCACCACGCCGCACACCGCGACATAGCGCCCCACGTCCGCCTGGCCAGCGGCGGCGGCCGCGTCGGTCACGAGGTGGGCGCGATATGTGCGCGCATCGGTCATCGCGATGACGCGCGGCGTCTCGACTGCGCCACCGGCGCCGGTCACCGCACGCCCCCGCCGCCGGTGGCGAGGTACCCCTTTCAACACTGCGTCCCCTTCCTCATCGCGTCGCGGTGCTCATGCGACATGCCTCCATGTCTTGCGGTCCGGCACGTGGCGGTTGGCTGCGCCCCTCACGTGCGCCGGGAAGGCAGGCGAGGGGCTAGAGCATCGGACTGTCCGGTACCCACTCCTCGCTGCGTCATCTGCCGTGAGGTCTGACGTGGAACCCGGAGCCGGTGGGCCAGCCGTGGGTTATTATGCACACATGGAAGAAGTATAATGCAAGAACCGAGATTGACTACACCTGTACCGACCCGGGACACTCGCTTCCAACTGGGAAGGATCCGGATGGGAGGGGAGACCCATGATCAAGGTGTTGCGCGACCTGTCCTGCCCCAACACGTTGGACTGCAACAAGGTCTACGGGCTGGGAGATGGGCGACGGGCCGTGCGAGGCGACAAACCGGACGCCACGGTCCTCGCCGAGCTGGGGCCCTGCCTGACCATGAAGGCGTGGTCATCGTCGAGCCTGAGCTGTTTCCGGAGGTTCGCGAGGTGCTCACCATTGACCAACTCGGCGAGTTTGTGGCCAAGCACCACACTCGGGACCTGTTCCGGCTGGAGACGCTGACGTTCTACAACGCGGCCTCAGACGATGACGACCTCGGTCGGTACCTGCGAGGTGAGCCGGCACCGACCGCCGAGGCTAAGCAGCCGTGGTTGGACCGGATCCGGGCCGACGTCGCTGCGGGCCGGTCCTGGCGACGTATCCACGCGGTCAGCGACCCGCTGCCGGACTACGTGCGTTACGAGTGCGAGTGGGGGTATCTGCCGAACACCGGAGCTGGTGAGCAGATCCGCATCGCGGAGTTGACTCCGGCGCTCGCCCGGGTCGGCGACTTCTTCGTGCTTGACGGGGAGCATGTCGTCCGTTCCCGTTATGACGAGGATTGCCGGTTCGCCGGTGCCGAGGTGATAGCCGACCCCTACAGCGCCGCACCGTTGGTGGCTCTTGCCGAGCTGTTGTGGAACCAGGCGACCGACTTCACCGCTTGGTGGGCGGCGCACCCGAGTTACCACCGCGACAACCAGGCATTATGACCCTGTGCCACGTGGGAGGTCTCAACCAGTCGCGCACGGCGAGATAGCCAAGCTGCTGCGGAAAATCCGTGACGACGCTGGAGTGACCTCGGGCATCGAAGCGGGCCGACGAGCCGGTTTCTCCCAGGCCAAGGTCTCTCGCATGGAGGCAGGCCGGTTCGTTCCCACTCCAGAGGACGCCGACCACTACGCCCGTGCCTTAGGTGCCTCTGCGACGGTCCGGCGGCAGCTCGTCGCGATGGCGCGGGACCTCCACGAGCAACATCGGGCAGCGACGCCAGCCCGGGTTTCGATCAGCCGCTCCGCTGCAGCCCATGAACAACGAGTACGCCGCAACGAGGCACGATCGAGGCATATCTCGGTGTTCCACCCGATCGTCATCCCCGGCCTCCTGCAGACCGAGGAGTATGTCCGTGCCATCTTCACTTCCGGCACCCTGACGCGACCGGAGGTCGAGGCTCGGGTCGCTGAGCGGCTCCTGAGGGCTCAGATCCTGGAAGAACCCGGCCGCCAGTTCACGTTCGTCCTCACCGCGGGTGCGCTCGGTTGGTGTGTGGGTGCCCCCGAGGTGATGGCGCGGCAGATCGAGTACATCGTTGAGGTGAGCCGGCGACCTCACATCCGGGTCGGTGTGATCCGGTGGGGCGTGGCGGCCAAGGTCTTCCCGCCGTGTGGGTTTGATCTGTACGACGAGCACACCGTGGTGGTCGGGGTTGTCGGAGGTTCCGCTTACTACAACGATCCGGCGGACGTCGCCCGGTACGTGGCGATGTTGGCGGCGCTTGAGCGCCTCGCAATCTGTGGGGACGAGGCACGCGCCGAGCTACGACGTGTCGCCGATGAGTACCGGGCGCTGGATGGCTGACGACGCGCGTCCCGAACGGACGTTGGTGGTCCTTGAAGAGCTATCTCACCCGGCAGGAGGGGTCGCGGCCCGCCAGGAAGTCTTGCAGGTTGTCCAGGACGAGCATGCCCATTGCGGTGCGAGTCTCCAGGGTTGCGCTGCCCAGATGCGGTAGCAGTACGGCGTTCTCCAGTTGCCGCAGCGCCTCCGGGACCTCGGGTTCGCCCTCGTAGACATCCAGCCCGGCGCCGGCGATCGTGCCCGACTGCAGTGCCTTGACCAGCGCTTCGGGGTCGATGACGTCGCCGCGGGCGCTGTTGATCAGGAACGCGGTCGGTTTCATCCGGGCCAACCGGGCGGCGTCGATGAGGTGGGTGTTCTCCCCGCCACCGGGCACGTGCAGAGACACGAAGTCGGCGGCTTCCAGCAGCTCCTCCACAGTGGCGACGCGGCGGGCACCGGGGATCCCGTGGTCGGGCTCGAAGTCCACCGGATCGTAGAAGACCACCGGCATGCCGAAACCGAAGTGACCGCGACGGGCCACCGCCACCCCGATGCGGCCCATGCCCACGATGCCCAGCGTCTTGCCGGTGACGTCGGCGCCCATCATGTGGGTGGGTCGCCACCCGGTCCACCGTCCGGCGCGGACCTCCCGTTCCCCCTCGCCGGCGCGCCGGGCCACCATCAGCAGCAGCGTCATCGCGGTGTCCGCGGTGGTATCGGTGAGCACCCGCGGGGTGTTGGTGACGACGATCCCCGCCTTGGCCGCGGCGTCGGTGTCGATGTGGTTGTAGCCGACGCCGAAGTTGCCGAGGAACTTGGTCCGCAGCGCACCGGTGAACAGCTCAGCCGGCAGCCGGTCAGAGACCGTCGGCAACACCACGTCGGCCTGCTGCAGCGCGGCGCGCAGCCCGTCGCGCCCGAGCGGGACGTCGTCGTCGTTGAGCCGGGCGTCCGGGTAGCGCCGCTGCAGCTCCTGCTCCACCGACGCCGGCCACGTGCGGGTCACCACAATTACGGGCTCGGACACAGCAAGACCTCCTTGCAGATCATACGGCGGCTGGGGTAAGGCCGTGCTCGGCGAGGACGCGGGCCACGGTGTCACCCATCGCTGATGGGTTCGGCGCCATCGTGATGCCCGCGGCGGTCAGGATCTCGGCCTTTTCCTGGGCGGATTCCCCGACGGCGGACACGATCGCGCCGGCATGCCCCATCTTGCGGCCCTTGGGGGCGGATAGCCCCGCGATGTAGGCGATCACCGGCTTGGTCATGTGGTCGCGCACGTAGTCGGCGCCCTCGGCCTCCTGCGGGCCGCCGATCTCGCCCACCATGATCACCGCGTCGGTCTCCACGTCGGCTTCGAACAGCTTTAGGTGATCACGGAACGACGACCCGTTCACCGGGTCGCCGCCGATGCCGACCGACGTCGAAACCCCGATCCCCAGTGCTTTCATCTGGGACGCGGCCTCGTAGCTCAACGTGCCGGAGCGCCCGATGATCCCGACCCGTCCGGGCAGGTAGATGTGGCCGGGCATGATGCCCAGCAGCGCCCGCCCCGGGGAGATGGTGCCGGCGCAGTTGGGCCCGGTCAGGGTCATCTTCTGCGGGGCTCGGTAGCGCCGCATGTAGCGCTTGACTCGCATCATGTCCTGGGTCGGGATGCCGTCGGTGACGCAGACGCAGAACCGGATCCCGGCGTCGGCGGCCTCCATCAGGGAGTCGGCAGCGAACGGTGGCGGCACGAACACGATGGAGGCGGTTGCCCCGGTCTCGGCCACCGCGTCCTTCATGGTGTTGAAGATCGGGCGGTCCAGCACGCGCTCGCCGCCCCGGCCCGGGGTGACCCCGGCGACCACGTTGGTGCCGTAGTCGATCATCTCCTCGGCGTGGAAGCGCCCGATGCGACCGGTGATGCCCTGGACCACCACGCGGGTGTGCTCGTCGATCAGGATGGCCATGACCTTTTCCGACCCTCCGACCACTCAGGCGTTCGCACCGGCGGTGGCCACGACGGCGACGGCCTTTTCGGCCGCCTCGGCGAGGGTGTCCGCGGTGATGATGGGCAGCCCGGAGTCGCGCAGGATCGTCTGGCCTTGCTCGACGTGGGTGCCGGCCAGCCGCACCACCACCGGGATCTCGACGTCGATCTCCTTGAATGCGGCGACGATGCCCTGGGCGACCCAATCGCAGCGGTTGATGCCGGCGAAGATGTTGATCAGCATCGCCTCGACCTTGTCGTCCCGCAGCACCGCGCGGAACGCCTTGAGCACCCGCTCCGGCGACGCCGCGCCGCCGATGTCGAGGAAGTTCGCCGGCTCGCCACCCGCCAGCTTGATCATGTCCATGGTCGCCATCGCCAGGCCAGCGCCGTTGATCATGCAGCCGATGTTGCCCTCGAGGCCGACATAGGCCAGTCCCCGGTCGGCGGCGTGACTCTCCCTGGCGTCCTCCTGACTGCGGTCCCGCAACTCGGAGATGTCCAGGTGGCGAAACAGCGCGTTGTCATCGAAGGACATCTTGGCGTCCAAGGCGACCAAATCACCTGTACCCGTCACGGCCAGCGGGTTGATCTCCAGCATGGTGGCATCCAGGTCTCGAAAAGCACGGTAGGCGCGGCGAAATATCCGGGTGGCCTCGGCGATCTGCGCCGCCTGCAGTCCCACCGCGAACGCGATCTCCCGGGCCTGGAACTCCAGGAACCCCACCGCGGGCTCGATCGTCGTACGCAGCAACGCCTCGGGCTTGGATGCGAGCAGTTCCTCGATCTCCACGCCGCCCTCACCCGAAGCGATGATCACTACCCGCTCGATGCGGCGGTCCAGCACGATGCCGAAGTACAGCTCGCGGGCGATGTCGGTGGCCTCCTCGACGTACACCCGGTAGATCAGCTTGCCCTTCGACCCGGACTGCCTGGTGACCAGCCGCCGGCCGAACAGGCTGTTCGCGACATCCTGCACCTCCTGGTCGGAGTTGCACCGCCGCACCCCGCCGGCTTCGCCGCGGCCGCCGACGTGCACCTGGGCCTTGACCACCCAGGCCGAGCCGCCGATCTCGGTGCACCGGTAGGACGCCTGCTCCGGGCTGTAGGCCAAACCCCCTCGCGGTACGGGGACCCCGAAACGGGCCAGGATTTCCTTGGCCTGATATTCGTGGATATCCACACCCGCCCCTTAGGCCCGGCTCGCTGCGGAGGCCCGGATCGCCTCGTCCATCGCGATCACCGTCTTGGCCATCCGCTCCGAGGCGGCGTCGATCATCTTGCCGTCCACCGACGCGGCGCCCTTACCCTGCGCCTCGGCCTCGCGCAGCGCCTCGATGATCCGCTGCGCCCGGTCCACCTCGGCCTGCAGCGGGCTGAAGACCTCGTTGGCCAGCTCCACCTGGCTGGGATGGATCGCCCACTTGCCTTCACACCCCAGCGCGGCCGCTCGCCGGGCCCCGGCCCGGAAGCCGTCGGGGTCGGAGTAGTCCCCGAACGGGCCGTCGATCGGGCGCAACCCATAAGCCCGGCACGCCACGATCATCCGCGACAACGCGAAATGCCACTGATCACCCGGGTAGTTCGGATTCAGCCCACCGATGCTCACGGTGCGGGCCCGGTTGCTCGCGGCGTAGTCGGCCACCCCGAAGTGCAGGGCCTCCAGCCGGCCGGCGCTGCTCGCGATGGCCTCCACGTTCGCCATGCCCAGCGCGGTCTCGATCAGCGCCTCGATACCCACCTTGGTCTGGTAACCCTTGGCCTGCTCGATCTGGTCGACCAGCGTCTCCACGCAGTACAGATCGGCGGGCACCCCGACCTTGGGTACCAGGATGGTGTGCACCCGGTCGCCCGCCTGCTCCATCACGTCGATGACGTCGCGGTACATGTAGTGGGTGTCGAGCCCATTGATGCGCACCGACACCGTCTTTCCCTTTGCCGCCCAATCGATGTCACGCAGCGCTTCGACGACGTTGCGGCGGGCCTGCTCCTTCTCCGGCGGCGCGACCGCGTCTTCCAGGTCCAGGAACACGAAGTCGGCCGCGCTGTCCGCTGCCTTGGCGATGAAACTGGTGTTCGATCCTGGTACCGCTAGCTCACTTCGCTGCAACCGGGGCTGACGCATCGGGTAAAGAGTGTGGCTCATCGGCCCGTCTCCTCGCCCTCCAGCGCGGCGATCGCGCCGCGGTAGTACTCCTGGGCCGCCGCGACGCCGGCCCCGGGCTCGATCTTGGCCCCGGCGTCGGCCAGCGACATCTCGGCGCTGGCCAGCGAGGCAAGGCAGGCCACCTCGTTGAGGTCGCCGAGGTGGCCGATCCGGAACACCTTGCCCGCCACCTTGGACAGGCCGGCCCCGAACGCCGTTCGGTAGCGGTAGTAGCCGATCCGGCAGACCTCGCCACTGTCCACGCCCTCCGGTGTGCGGATGGCCGTGACGGTGTCGGAGTACCACTGCGGACCCAGCGCGCACAGCGACAGGCCCAGCGCGTCCACCCCGCGACGCACCCCTTCGGCGAGCCGGTGGTGGCGCTCGAACACCTGCGGCAGACCCTCGGCGAACAGCAGATCCAGCGAACACCGCAGGCCGTGCAGCATCGGCGTGGACGGGGTGTAAGGGAAGTAACCGAGGTCATTGGTCTTGAGCATGTCCTCGAAACTGAAGTAGCAACGCTCCATCATTGAGGACTTGTGCGCCTCCAGCGCCTTGGCACTGACCCCGAGCATGGACATCCCGGCGGGCAGCATCAAGCCCTTCTGCGAGCCGGTCACCGCCAGATCGACGCCCCACGCCTCCTGCTCGAACGGGATCGACGCCAGCGAGGACACCGCGTCCACGAACAAAAGGGCGTCCGAGCCGGCCTCGTCCATCACCCGCCGGACACCGGCGATGTCGGAGGTCACCCCGGTGGCGGTCTCGTTGTGGCAGGCGAAGACGCCCTTGATGGTCTGGTCCTCGGTGAGGTGGCGCGCGTAGTCCTGCAGCGGGACGCCCTCGCCCCACTCCCGGTCGACGCAGATCACGTCGAGACCCAGCCGCTCCGCCATACTGGCCCAGAGCTGGGAGAACTGGCCGAAACGCGACATCAGCACCCGGTCGCCCCGGTTGAGGGTGTTGCTGATCGCCGCCTCCCAGGCCCCGGTACCGGAGGACGGGTACATGAACACCCGGCCGGTCTCGTTGGCGAAGACCTTCTTCAGGTCGGCGAACAGCGGCAGGGTCAGCTCGGGGAAGTCCGGTGCCCGGTGATCCTGCATCGGGACGTTCATCGCGCGGCGCACCGCGTCGGGGACGTTGGTCGGACCGGGGACGAACAGGTGCACGGGTCCGTTGGGCACGCCCGTCACCGCCGGTCCGGGCTGGACGCTTCGGGTCTCGGTGCGAGCTGGGGGTACAGCGGGTAGCGCTTGGTCAGCACCCTGGTGCGCTCGGTCAGCGAAGCCCGCTTGGCATCGTCCAGATCGCCGGTCAGTGCCTCGGTAATGATCTTGCCGATCTCATGGAAGTCGTTTTCCTGCAGGCCCCTGGTGGCCAGCGGCGAGGCCCCGATCCGCAACCCGGACGCGACGGCCGGCGGCCGCGGGTCGAAGGGCACCGCGTTGCGGTTCACGGTGATCCCGACCTCGGCCAGCCGGTCCTCGGCCTGCTGGCCGTTCAGTGGGGATTCCCGCAGGTCGGCGAGCACGAGGTGGGTGTCGGTGCCACCGGTGAGCACGTTGAGCCCGCCCTCGAGCATCTCCTTGGCCACCGCCCGGGCGCCGGCGCGGGTGCGCTGCTGGCGCTCCCGGAACTCCTCCGACGCGGCGATCTTCAGGGCTACCGCCTTGGCGGCGATCACGTGCATCAGCGGGCCGCCCTGCCAGCCGGGGAACGTCCGCGAGTTGATCTTCTTCTTGAACTGCTCCTTGCAGAGGATCATCCCGCTGCGCGGCCCGCCCAGCGTCTTATGGATCGTCGTGGTGACCACGTCGGCATAGGGGACCGGGTTGGGATGTTCACCGCCGGCGACCAGCCCGGCGAAGTGCGCCATGTCGACGAACAGGTAGGCGCCCACCGAGTCGGCAATCTCGCGGAAGCGGGCGAAGTCGAGCTCGCGGGGGTAGGCCGACCAGCCGGCGAGGATCATCTTCGGCTGGTGCTCCTTGGCCAGCCGGGCGACCTCGTCCATGTCCACCAGCGAGGTCTCCTTGTCCACGCCGTAGGGCACCACGTTGTAGTAGAGGCCAGAGAAGTTAATCTTCATGCCGTGCGTGAGGTGCCCGCCATGGTCGAGCTTCATCCCCAGGAACGTGTCACCGTGCTCCATCAGCGTGCTGTAGACGATGGCGTTGGCCGAGGCACCGCCGTTGGGCTGGACGTTGGCGTGCTCGGCCCCGAACAGCTCCTTCGCCCGGTCGATGGCCAGCTGCTCGGCCACGTCGACGTGCTCGCAGCCGCCGTAGTATCGCCGGCCGGGGTAGCCCTCCGCGTACTTATTGGTGAGTACCGAACCCTGGCAGTCCAGCACCGCCTGCGGCACGAAGTTCTCCGAGGCGATCATCTCCAGGGTGTGCTCCTGGCGGGAGAGCTCGTTGGCGAGCACCTCGGCGATCTCGGGGTCGACCTCGGAGACCGGCTTGGTGAAGAAGTCAGCGGGCAGAGCACTCATCGGCGAAACCTCGGCTCGTAGGGCTGTGACGCGGCAAGGACGAAGGCCAGCGAGAGGCGACCCGGCTCGCGTTGCCGTGTGCCGACGCAGACCTATCGCCACCGAGGTTCGTGAACCCCGACCCCTCTCCAAGCAGCATATCGGCGGGGCGCTCAGAAGACAGCCCTGTCTCATTATCGCTCCCATACCCGCGGCCGGGCCTGCTCGCGGTAGGCACGGTTGAACTCCCGCAGCCGCGGAACTGCGCGGCAGGCCCGGAACCAGGCTCGGGCCCCGGCCACGGCGACGCGGTTGCTGCGCAGACCTTGCCGCTGGGTGTGCAGCGCGGTGCGGACGGCGGCGTAGCCACTGGTGCGCATCTCGGTTTCGTAGCGGTGCAGGGCCGGGATCAGTGGTGACCGGCCGTGGTCGACGGCGGTCAGCGTTGCGCATAGCAGGTTCGCGTCCCGCAGCGCGGCGTTGCCGCCCAGACCGCCCACCGGCGGCATGCTGTGGATGGCGTCTCCGACCAGTGTCACGTTGGTGCTCTGCCAGGCCGGCACCGGGACCGACGCCTGGTGCTGCACCAGCATCACGCTGTCGGGGTCGGACTCGGCCAGCACGCGGCGCAGGTCGGGGTGCCAGCCCACGGTCATCGCCTCGACGACGTGCTGCAGGCACCGGCGGTCGAGGTCGTGCACATACCCGCGGGTAGGCGGACCGGTGGGCGACGAACGCGCACAGGATGTAGGTCTGGTACTGCCGGCCGGTGTCACCATGACCCAGCGTGTCGGCCCCGGACCCGGCGCTCGAAGACCGAGGTGAACAGGAAGAACGGATCCGGTGCGACGATCATGTTCATCGAGGTCGCCAGCCGGTGCGGCACCCAGCTGCGGGTCTGCTCGGTCAGCGGGAACCGCAGTGCGGTACCGATGGCCTCGGTCGGCACCCGCTCGGCGTGCGGGAGGAACTGCCGGCGCACCGCTGAGCCAGCGCCGTCCGCACCGACGAGCAGATCACCGGTGGCGCAACTGCCGTCGTCGAGTTGATATGGATGCGGTAACCGTCGAGTCGGTCGGTCGGGCTGCGGTCGCGTTCGTAGACCGCGACGCTCACGCCGGCCTGTCGCAGCCCCTGGGCGAGGCAAAGCCCGGCGATGCCGCCGCCGACGATGATGACGTCCAACGGTTCGGTCATGTCAGTTCCTTTGCTAGCAGCGACCCGAGTTGGTCGAGCATGCCGGTTGCGCTGTCGGGAGTGAGGCTGACGCCCTTGACGGTGGCGATCACGAGGTCAACCGGTGAGTCGGCGGTGCCGAAGACGTCGGCGAGGGCGGTCCGCCACCCTTGCTCGTAGCGGTTGACGATGTCGCGCACCGCTGGGTCGCGACTGGCCCGCAGGTCGACTTCACGCAGCACGGTGAACAGCTCCGGCTGCCACCAGGTCCTGCCTGGTCGGGAAGTAGTAGTGCAGGGTCGAATGGTCGATGCCCACCTGTGCGGCGACCTCACGCAAGCGAAGACCCTCGAACCCCTTCTCCGCGATGACGTCGAACGCGGCCCGGACCAGGAGCTGCCGACGGTCCTCCCCCTGCGGGGGGTCACCGTGTTCGCGGTCCAGGACAGTGCCACCGCCACCGCCAAGCGCATCTCGGCCAGTAGGTCGCTGACCGCTATTCGGAGCCGAATCGCGATTCCGGGGCCGTGCAGGCCGCGATTCGGCTCCGAATGGCGGCCTATGCGCGCCCGCGAGTTCGCGGAGCGAATTCTAGATCGGGAGCGCAGACATGCCATCCGTTGGCCTGATGGGGGCACTCGAACACGGCGAGGCGGTCTGCAGAGACATCAGCGAGTCTGTCCGCCGCCCTTCGGCTCAGGAGGGCACGCTGGCCACAGGGACCGCACCTCGGTGCCGTGCTGTACCACTCCGATGCGCTCATGCTCTGCCGGTCCTCCGCAGCCTGTGCAGGGTGTTCGGGGCACCTCGACCTTACCGGTTTGGCGGTCCACCATCGGGCCGGCCACTGCGCCTGCCCCACTACACGCTGGGCACATCAGTCCGATCGGGGCTTGGTGGCCCGGGCGCTCCCTGTCGGCGTCCTGGTACCGGTGGCACCGGCACTGTCCACCCGCGCATTCTCACGGCTGCTACTCCGGGGCTCTGGGACCGTTTCCTGGTAGAGGGGGTAGATCAGTGGGTGCATGGTGTCGCGGTCACGCTCGAAGATCTTCCGCGCCTTCTCGTAGCCGTCGGTGTAGTTCTCGAGCTTCTCCACGAAGAAGTTGAAGAAACCGAGCGGCCTGTCCATCGTGATCCGTTCCAGCCGAGCGTCGGGTCGCGCCCTGCGCAGGTTAGCGATCTCAGCGGCGAACGAGGAATTGAACCACATCTCGGTGTTGAAGTCCTGCACCTCGAAGTAGTTCGATGGCGGGGCTCCGTGCCAGGCGTCACTTTGCGGCTTGACGGCATAGATGATATCGCACATGCTGAGCTCGGAAATGATCAACTGGCGGTGATAGGCGCCGTCGACGACGATCTCGCCCTCGTATTGGTGTTCTAAGCCATAGAGCACAAGCCACAGGGCCGCCTCGACGGCTCCGGCGTCAATGGATCGGTATTCCGTGGTGATCTCGTTTTCGAGGAGGAGGGACGGGCGGCTGAGGCCTGCGGTAACCCCCAGAAAGTCAAACGCCGCCGGGTTGCAGAACAGCAGCTCTCGCCCCCTGCTGATGGCGAAGGCGTTGAAGACGATGGGTATCGTTGAGTGGTTGAACACATCCGCCATGGAGGCAAAGTCCTGCGGTCTGCGCTTCGGCTCATAGATCTGCGCCGGAAGCAGGCGGTCGAGGAGCTCCTTCCACGACAATGCCTTCCAGGGCTGCAGCCACCTCGTCCAGTACTGCTGGTAGGCTGGCGCGAAGATCTTCGGGTCGCCCAAGAGGGCCACCGCTAGCGCGTTGGCTCCTTCGACCGCCTCGACCTGCCGCTCGACTTCTTCTCTTATCTGCTCCGGACGGATCAGGAACTCGTGGGTCCAGAAAATTGCACCGCTGGTACACGTGATGATGTCCGGGACTAGTGCGCTGTCATACAGTGCGCTCAATACCCCGGCGTCGTGGGCGTTGAAGCCACCGATACCGCCGAGTGCCAGACCCGTCACAGGTTTCGGCATGGCCGCTCCTTTTATCCGCCAGCTACCGCCGACCGCCAGCGTAGCAATGATGTCGCCTAGAATAATGTGAGCGCGGTCTCAGGCATGGACGAGCCCAGCTACGACATCACGGACGCAACCAGCGCAGCGCAGCGCTCAAGTCCGCCACCATGTGCAGGCGCATCCCCGGCGGCGGGACGCCGTCGCTGGCCGGAGCGTTGTGCAGGGCGCCCTCCGGGTCGCTTTCTGGGGGCACGAGCGCGTGCCGGAAGCCCAGCCGGGCGGCCTCGGCCAGACGCCGGCGTAACCCGGTCACCTGCCGGACTTCGCCGGCCAGCCCGACCTCACCGATCGCCACCGTGTGTGGGGGCAGCGGGAGGTCACCGGCCGCCGACGCGACGGCCAGCGCGACGGCGAGATCGGCCGCTGGCTCCACCACGCGCATCCCGCCCACCGTCGCGGTGTACACGTCGGACCCCGCCAACCGCACGCCCCCGCGGCGCTCGGTGACCGCCAGGATCATCGCCACCCGGGAGGAGTCCAGGCCGCTGACCGCCCGGCGCGGGTTGGCCAGCGCGGACTCCGCGACCAGCGCCTGGACCTCACCCAGCATCGGCCGTTTGCCCTCCACCACGACCGTCACCGCCGTCCC
>JBOHFU010000018.1:0-18370 GCA_050699675.1 Pseudonocardiaceae bacterium | reverse complement strand
TTTTGAGCTCACGGCCGCGTGGGTCGCGCAGTGGGTTGGTGCGGCCGTTGAGGATGGCGGTGGTGACGGTGGGGTGCAGGTGCTGCCCGGCGGCAAGCCGGGCGCGCACGCCGTCGAGGAAGCCGTAGGCGTGCAGCAGGCCGAGCCCGAGCGCCGCGGCGGCAGGTCACGGCAGCAGGGCCTGGGTGGCGGGGTGCAGGAAGACCCCGAGGGCGGCTTGTTCTGTGGGGGACTGCTCGGGCGGGTCGTTCCAGTACCGGCCTGCGACGAATCGCAGCTGCTGCCCGAGGTACACACCGCCCGGGCTGATGGCGGAGAGTTCCTCGTGGCCATCTGCGAGTCCAAGGAGCTTGCGAACGGTAGACAGGACGGCACCGGCGGGGCCGTGCTGGGTTCGGTCCATTCCGGCGATGATGCGCGGGGATCTCTCCCACAGCTGTTGTCGGATGAGGTCCGGTGGCAGATGGACGGGGTGGCGGTGTACGCGGGTGGCGTGTTCGCAGATGACTGCGGTCTCGCCGTGCTCACCGAGCACCGACCCGACACCGCTGTGAGAGGCACCGCGAAGTAGTGGGCGATCAGCGTGCGGTAGCGCGCGGAGTCGAGGTTCGATCCGACCCCGATGACCGCGGTGCCGCTGTGCTCGGCGAAGACCCGGCTCATCATGTCGACCGGGTTGCTTACCATCACCACTGGGCCGGGGAAGCCGTGGAGCTGGCGGGCGAGGTTGGCGACCAAGGGCGCGTTGGGCAGCAGGCCGCTCCGCCGGTCCTGGGTGGGATTGGTGGACCGGGCCCGGACACACACGATGAGTAGTGCGGTCTCGCGAAGATCGTGTGGGTGCTTGACGGCGTCGACCCGGATCGGGAAGTGCTGGGTGGCGGCCAGGTCGGTGGCGTCGGTGGCCAGGGCGGTGCTCTCCAGGAGCCGACGACTGTACACCAGGACGGTAGCGACGAGGCCGGTGGTGACTACTGCGGCGGTCACGGCGCGCCCGACCCGGCTGGCGCCGATGACCCCGAGCGTGACGGGGTGTGGGTGAGAGTTCATCGGTTCATTCCGCGGGCGAGGGATGACAGCCGTGGAGGGCCACACACCAGGCGTGGGCGGGGTTGGTGACCAGGTGTGCGGCGACGGCGGTGGCCAGCCGCAGCAGCACGCGAGCCTGGGTAGTGGCGGCCAGTCGCGACGGCGGCAACGGCAGTGGTTCCTTGTCGAATACCCTGGGGCTGGACACGATGGTGAAATTCGCGACTGCTGTGCCGGTCGAGATGAAGCGCACGTCAGGGTCAGTGGTCAGGTTCCCCACGACAGCCATGGTGTTGCCGATCATCGGTCTCGTCTCCTTCGAGTTACCTTGCAGAACGGGGTTGTGGGTTTGGTCTTGGCGGCCATCCCCTGCCCCCGGTTTCCGCCGGTCTTGCTCGGCTCGGAGCCTGTCTCGCAAAGCAACGGTTCCGTGTGGGGCTAGGGGTCTCCGCGCGGGCTCGCTCTGGACAGGCGAGGACGGGGTGAGACCCTCGGCCAGCGGTGCAAGGCGGGACAAAGCAGTACGCCGGAGGCGTATCCGCCTAGCTCTTGGCCGTCGCGCGGCCTTGAGCGCGAAATAGTGCGCACACGGGAAATAACTTCACCCAGGTTTTGGTCGCGTCTGATCTTCCGCAAGCAACTGTCCCCACACCAGATCCAGAGGTTGGTTCATGGCGAAGTTGAGACTCAGGTAGACCGTGCACTGTGGTCGTCTATGCCATAATCGCCATGTCCGCTTCGTCCATCCGCAGTATCTGCACTGGCCCAGTTTATTGACTTGGTGCTGGCGAAGTAACACGACCACACCCACGAGCAATCGGGCCGTGTGCTCTTCGAGTGTTGTTGGCGCAATTGGTTGTTTTTTTCCGAGTTGGTGAGCGAGCGAATCAAGCCGTTCCAAAAGCACGCGGCAGCGGGTCTGCCAGACATGCGTAGTTGTGCTGTTCAGCAGCACTGGCAGTGCCGTCCATGATGCACATGGCCAATGGCGCCATAGCAGTACTGAGGCGCGCCAGCTCGGCCAACAGCTCGCGATCTTCCTTGATCACAGGAGTTCACCCTGTTCACCGCGGAGCGCCGGCTCACTACTGCCGAAGGCTGCTTCGAGTTCAGGCCACAGGGCTGGTGCGTCGGACGGGCTGAGATACTTACTCGGTCCATCGCGCCAGCCGTGGAGCATCAGCCCCCGTCGCACATGTGGGCAACGAGCACCGTATCCGGCACGGCAGTACCCGGCCGGCTGCTGCGCCCGATGCCCTGCTGCGGTCGCTGGTGGTCGGTGTCCCGGCCTGCGGGCCGCCCTCATGCTGCACGTGATCTTAGCCTGTCTGTGTGGTGTCTTCCGCGGACAGCACCCAGGACCGGGGACACGGGGCGGGGCAGGTGGAAGCGGGTGGGGGCCAGTCCCGCGTGGGACACACCAGCTCAGCGTTCAACCCGGCCCTGGGGCCATGTGCAGAGCGAAGGACGTGGGTGCTTACGTGGGCAACGACGCGAACCACGATCACGCACACGTTCACTAGCCCCGCTACCCTGAGCTGGCCAGGAAGGGAGACCAGTGAGCCGGGAACCAGAAGCCATCATGGTGCAGCGCCGTCAGCTCGGCGCGGCACTGGCTACCTTCCGGCAGGCAGCTGAGCTGAGCCAGGCACAGGTTGGCACGGAGACCGGCTACGACCGCACCTCGATCAACAGGATCGAGCGCGGCCACCAGTTGCCGGATCGGCCGTTCTGGCAGGCCGTGGACCGGTTGCTTCAGACCGAGGGTGCGCTCTTGAAGCACTATGACGAGCTTGTTGCGAGCAAGCGCGAGTATGCCGAACGACAGCGGCGGTCCAGTCGGGTGCACCATCGGGCGGACGCTCAGCGCTTGCGCCGCGCAGGGCAGCCGATGGGATCTGCATCGCTACCTGCTGCCGACAATGACCTTGCTGTCTCGACGTCACCCCTTCCCCTTCCGGTGACCTCATATGCCGACACGGCCTACCTCGAAGCGGTCCAGCAGCACATCTGGCACATTGTCGAGCTGGATAATCGCTTTGGTGGGAGTGACTTGGCTCGCTTGGCTGTGCGATTCTTCCGCTCGCTGCACCAGCAACTTGGCACGGGTGCTTACGAACCGGCTATTGAACGTGACTTGCAGGCCACAGCAGGCGAGCTGGCCGAAGTTGCCGGATGGCTACTCTATGATGCCGATCGGCAAGACGATGTGCGGCGAATGAATCAGGAGGCGCTCTACTTCTCCCGCCTGGCCGGCGACCGGCGTATGGAGCTGCTCACACTGCAAAATGCAAGTATGCACGCCGGCCATCTTGGACGACCCCGTGAGGCGCTCCATCTTGCGCGTTCAGTGCTGGAGAGCCGCGACCGGCTCTCGCCACGAATAAAAACACTCTTCCTGGTGCGTAAAGCGCGTGCTCTCGCTCAAGGCGGTGACGAGCATGCGCTCAGACTGTTCGACCAAGCGCGCTCCCACTACGAAGACGGCATGCGAGATAGCGACCCAAAATGGGCGTGGTGGGTCGACGAGCGCGAGCTAGTCTGGCACGAGGGTATGGCGCTCGCCGATCTTGGATGTCCCCGCGAGGCAGTTGGAAAGTTCGAACAGTCGGTGGGTGATGACATCACATCAGATGCGCGGTCGTTACCTGCACCTGGGGTACTTGCTGAGTGCACAGGTGAGGGTGGGCGCCTGGAGCGATGCCGAGGCGACCATGCGCCAGATCGCGACGATGGTGAGCGATGTGTCCTCCACTCGAACGGTTATACTGCTCGCCGGGATACTGTCCGAACTTAAGCATGAGCACGTACCAGGAAGCACACGTGAGACCGCCGAACAGTTAGCATTGCTCCTGAGTCAGGCGAAGACGTGAGCCGCTACCATAGCGGTGCGCCGTGCCCGTTGACGATGAGCTGAACATTGAGACCAACCCTCACCTTGACCAGCGCTTCCTGAGCAACACCACTTGGTTGAAGAGCAGGCAGCGCTCGCCAATCACTACCTCGGCCGCTCGCGAGCGCACTCCGCTAGAGCGGCGGCCGCGGCGCTCAGGCGGGTCTCCTTCAGGCATCCGAGCACGCAGTACTCGCCGATCGCGGCGCTGGGCGCGATTCGCACCGTCCCCCGCGGAAGAGTCCGCACGTCAGCCCCCGTAATGGAGGATCAACCACGAGACCGTGACCGCGATCGCCTCGTCCTCGCGTTCTCGGCTGTCGAACCCGTGATCCGAACCCGCGACGGTGTGGAAGTCACAGCCACGGGCATGCGCCGCCGCGCGAGCGACGTCGTAAGACACCGCCGAATCACGATCACCGTGCACCACCAGCGCCGGAACCCGACTCTTGGTGAACTGTTCCAGTGGATGGTAGTGCCGCATCTCCTCGAACAGCACGCGTCCCACCGCGAAGGTCCCATCGATCAGAAGGAACCCCTGCGACGACAGCAGCGCCTGCTGCGCCGGGCCGAAGTTCTCCACCCCCCACGGCAGACTGGGGTCGATGAACGTGCGTCGCAAATCAAGCACCGGGTTCCACAGCACTAACGCTCGCAAGTTCCCCTCAAGATACGGAAGCGACATACAGGTCGACACCGCGCCGAAACTTGCCGCCACGATCGACACCGGATCGTCGAAACGCTCGGCTACATGCTCGATCGCCGCTTGCAGGTCAAGCATCTCCCCGGCGATGGTCGCTCCCTGTTGTGTGCCTCCACTGCGACCATGACCCCGGAACGAGAATCGCAGCACCCCGAACCCCTCGTCTGCCATACCCTCGGCGAGGCGCCGGAACATGCCACCCTCATCCATATCCACGCTGATCCCGTGCGCGAGCACGACCGCCCCCAAGACGTGATCTCCCGGCGGGGAGTGCCACACCGCGTCCAGCTGCACTCCATCCGCGGCCTGAATCCGCATGTCAGTCGTCATCGCAACTCCCTACAGATCCGCCGCCACTACTGCATCGATCTGGAGGCGTGCACTTGCTACCGCCCGCCCGACCGCAGTGCCCAGCCGTCACCGAACACAGCAGTACAGGACAACCCCACGGCGACGATGTCAACCAGCAGCCCCTGCGCATCGCAGAGGCAGGGCTGGACCGGGCGCGCGCCGCTGACGGTGTGGCGCGACTGGTTGCTCGGCTGCACGTGATGCGGGCGCGCGGGCAGGCGCTGCGCGGGCAGGCGCGGGACGCTGGCCCGGGTGCTGGTGCACGCCGGACGGCCCGAGGAGGCCGCCGCGCACGGGCGGGCCGTCTGCGCGGTGGCGCCGTCGCTCACTTCGGCGCGCGTGCATCGCCAGTTGACCGGGCTGTGCGCAGCCCTCCACCCTCACCGGGATGCCCCTGAGGTGGCCGGATTCCTTGGACAGCTCGCCACGCTCCCAGCCACTGCGCGCACGACACCGGTGTGGCCAGTGTGACCAGAGACGATTCGGCCCAGTTTGCCCACCTGGCCGAGGGCAACGCCCAGCAAGCACGCAAGCGGATCGCCGCCGACGTGCTGATCCGCGACGAGGCTGGCCGGGTGCTGCTGGTAGATCCCACCTACAAAGACGGGTGGGATCTACCGGGCGGGATGGTCGAAGCCAACGAGCCGCCTCGGGCCGCGGCGGCCCGCGAGCTAGGTGAGGAGCTGGGCTTACCGTGCCGCTGGGTCGGGTACTGGCGATCGAGTGGGCGCCGCCACACGGCCCGTGGGACGACCAGCTGGTGTTCGTGTTCGACGGTGCCACACTGCCCGCCGAGCGCATCGCCGGACTGCGCACAATCGACGCCGAACTGGCTCGGCTGGAGTTCGTGCCGATCACCGCCGCCGCCGCCGCACGGGTGCGCCCACACATATGGCGTCGCCTCCAGCGAGCCCACGATGCGCTGCGCACCGGGGCCACCGACTACCACGAGCGCACCAGCTAGCCGTCCACCGTGCTCGGAACAGCCGACGCACCCTCCTGAGTGTGTCAACCTGAACTGGCCCCAGGGTGTTGCGTGGCGAACCAGGTGATCCAACGCCGTTGTCCGGGTGTCTCGACCGCTCGTCGTCGGTAGTGCAGTCGAGTCCAGTGGACGGCATCGACGGCGGGGTGTCCGGCGAGGATGGCCATGCAGGCGATGACCGTGCCGGTGCGCCCGGTGCCGCCGCGGCAGGCGATCTCCACGCGCTGCCCGGAGCGGGCCAGGAGGTAGGCGTGGTGGATTGCGGCGGCGGCCGACTTGTCGTCGCCTGGGGTGCGGAAGTCGGGCCAGTCGATCCAGTCCGCGGGCCAGTCCGGCTGCCAGGCGAGGCGGCGGCGCAGCAGGCGTCGGCGCGGCGTGTCCGGAGGCCGGCCGAGGTAGAGGCCGAAGTCAGGCGGCGGCCCGGCCGGCAGTGGCTCACGGCGGCCACGGCCGCGGATGACGGTCCCGTCGGGCAGCGCGATCGCGCCGGTGAGCGGCTGGGTCATCGCGTCCTGGGTGCCGGGTGGTCAGCTGGCGGTGTGTTGAGCATGAGCGTGGGCGAGACGATAGCTGCTGGTGCCGGTCTCGATGATGTTCCCAGCGAAGGTGAGCTGGTCGACGATGGCGGCCTAGAGGTCGCCCCGGCCATATCGGCTGATCGCCTTGGCGAGCTGGCATTCGTCGGCGGCCTCGACCAGCTCGTTGACCAGCTTGGTGGCCAGTGTGTAGCGGACCCGAAAGCCCTGCTGTGCCGCGGCGGCGCCGAGCGCGATAAGCAGGTGTGTCTTCCCCGAGCGGTGCCGCCGTTACACAGCGGCGGGATCTTGCAGGGCACAGGCATCGATGCAGATTCGGGACATGATCGTCCTACAGCAGGATCGGCATGCGTTACCCCACGCCGCACCGGCTTCCCCGCATCATCCCGCGCTGGCATCTGGACAGCGGCATGAGGGTGCGTTCGCTGGCGCGGTCGGCGTTACCGGCGAGTAGATGGACCGCTTAGTGAGCGCTTGACGATGCAGCAGGGCTGTGGCGATGGCGATCTGGGCCGGGTCCAGTGCGGTCTCGCCGTCTTCGATGTCCCACAACGCGTTCTGCAGCACGCGGCCGAGCGTCCAGCCGGTCGCCCGTTGCCGGTCCAGACCGAGCACTTCGGTGAGCAGGTCGAAGCGGCGGAGCACCGCGTGAGCCACGTCGCCGGTCGCCACCACCTCGTCCCACCGGTTGTGCAGCGCCGGCAGCAGGTCGAAACCGGGGTCGCCGGCGAGTGGTTCGGGGTCGATGGCCAGCCATGGTTCCCGCTGCCCGGCGAGGATGTTGTCGTAGTGCAGGTCCCAGTGCAGCAGACGGTCGCCGGGTTCGCCGATCAGCTCCGCCACGGCGGACGCGCAGGTCCGCACCAGCCGTTGCTGGGCCGGGTCGCGTAGCGTCGGCACGGCGCGTGGCACCTGGTCGAGCATGGCGGCGGCGATGTCGGCTAGGTGCCGCAGGCCCTTCGGCGCGGGCACCGCGACTAGGCGCGCCAGCAGTTTGGCGAGGATCTGCAGGGCGGCGGTGTCGTCGGCCACCGACGACAGCGGCCGGGTCGCGTCCAGCCGTTCCAGCAGCATGGTGCCGGTGTCCGGGTTATGGTCGAGCAGGCGCACCACGCCGTTACCGTTCCATGCCCGCAGACCGATCGGTGCGGCGGCGTTCTCCTCGCTGACCGGCTGGAGCTTGAGCGCGCCGGGCGTGCCGTCCGCGCGGATCACCGGCAGCACGAGCGACGCCATGCCATGCCCGGCGGGACCGTCCAGCCGCAGCGCCCAATGGTCCAGGAAGTCCGCGGCCAGCCCAGGCAATGCAGCGATCCAGGCACGGCCGGACGCACCGCTGTGCTTGCTGTACGAGGCGGCCAGCGTGTCGGGGACGTCGATGAAAATCGACGTACTCATATCGAGAATCCCCTTCGTGGGCTCCGGCTTCGGTGGCAATGACACGAAGGAGGTGATGGTGGTGGTGCCCGGCTATCGGGCAGGCGTCAACGCATGCCTCCACCCTACCCGAACACGATCATGTCCGACTCCGGCGGAGTTAAGGCCATGCACACGAACCGGCGCACATCGTGGGGCGTCCGACCAGCTTCCCGAGAGAACCGCTCATCGGCAGATGAGTACATTGCAGTGATCACGTGCGCCCGGAACCGACCCGAGACACGGTCCGGCCGAGGGGCCGGGGCGGTCCACGAAGGCGTGCCTTGCTCGCCACCCTACTAACCGAGCCGACCAACGACCTCGCCGCAGGCTCAGCCCGCGTGGACGCGGATCACCCAATAGGTGTGTCTGAGCGAAGGGTCGTCTTGCCAGTGTCGCTGTCGCCGATCAGGCAGAGCGGCTCGCCTTTGCGGATCCAGTCGCCCTTCGCGAGCGTGTGGATCAGGGGTGGGTTGATGGCCGGGTTGGCGTTGAAGTCGAATGCGGTAACGGCGCGCACCTGGTGGACGCCACCGACACCGACTACGCGGCGGTGCCGGTCAGACCGCCTGGTCTGCGCGAGCTACGGGTGGACCGCGTCGGATTCCGGGACGCCGCCACGGTCGCCGCGCTCACGGTGCTGACCGGGCTGCCCGACCCGCTTCGCGCCCAGGTGCTCTCGGTTGCTGCGAGGTCTCCGGCCGATGTCGTGCTGCGACTGGACGATGGGAGCAACGGACCGGAGGTGCGCTGGGGCGGCGTGGAGCAGAGTGACCGCAAGGCGGCGGTGCTCGGCCCGCTGCTCACCCAACCCGGCAAGATCTTGACGTCTCCAGCCCCACCCTGCCCACCGTGGCCTGACCGGCGGGGAACCCCCGCACGGGTGGGCAGCTCTAAGCCCGCACGGATCCCCGGATGGGGTTTGTCGGGTCATCGAGCCATGTTGAACCACGGCGTACCTGCGTTGGTTATGAAGCCGTCCCCGTCTTCCCCTGCCGGGCTGCCGTCGCTTTGGTGAGTAGCTCGCATAGCTGCACCGTCTCCGGGTTGGTCATCACGACGGTGGTCTTGATTGCCCCGTTGAAGGTCAGCCACACCCGTGCAGCGCGGCCCAGGCCCTGCCGCGTGACGATCACCGTGGTGGGCTCACCGTCCGGGGTGCAACCTCGCATCGTCCCACGGAATGTCTCGTCGAGGGCGCCACTCATCGCGACCCACCGCTCAACGCCGCACACCGCAGCACCGGCAGCGTCAGCGCAGTGGTCAGGGTATTGATCATGGGGCCGACCCTACGCACACTGTGGGACGGCAACCCCCATGAAACCTTGGGGCCTGTTTCATAGACTCGCGGCGTGCGACTCATCAACGAGACGACCGTCGGCGAGCGGGTTGCGTTCTACCGGCGGCGCAAGGGCATCACCCAGGAGGTGCTGGCCGGGCTGCTGGGGCGCAGTGTCGAATGGCTTGCCCAGTTCGAGCGGGGCGCCAAAGAGCTGGACCGGTTGTCCACCATCGTCGGTATCGCTGACGCACTGGGCATCGAGCCGGTCAAGCTGCTCCCTGCCGCGTTCACCACCCGGCGCCGTGAGCTGCGCGATTCGGTGATCGGCACCGCGCCGGACTCGGTTGCCGCGATCAAGGCCGCGATGTTCCGCTACAATGGGTCGGCGCGAGTGCACGGCGTGCCTGACCGGCCGCCAGTCGGGCACGGCGAGCTGGCGGCGCGGATCAACGAGGCGTTCGTCTGCTCGCAGACCGAGCGTTGGTCACGGCTCGGTGTGCTTCTCCCGGATCTCATCGCCGATGCCTGGCAGGCTGCCCACACCAGCACCGGTGAACTGCAGCATCGCGCGTGCGGGCAGCTCTCATTGGTCTGGCGAGTCACCTCCGGGATGCTCGACCGGATCGGTGAGAAAGATTTGCCGTGGATCGCCGCGGAACGAGACATGGCCGCTGCCGAGCGCAGCGAGGATGGTCTGCTCGTGGCCGGGGCCGCCTGGCGGCTGGCGGTAGTGCTGCGACACAACGGGCACCTGCAGGAGTCAATCGATGTGCCGGTCGCGGCTGCCGACGCGCTCCGACCCCAGTTGGCTCAGTCCCCGCAGCATGCGTCGATGTACGGAGCGTTGATGCTCAAGGGTGCGGTAGGCGCGGCCAGCGTCGGTGACCACGTGGCGGTCCGCGACTATCTCCGCGAGTGCGACCGGGCCGCAACGCTCACCGGTGACCGCAATGATTTCTGGCTCGCGTTCGGGCCCACCAATGTGGCCATTCACCGGGTGTGGCTGGCCACCGAATTGGGCGACCCCGTCGACGCCATCCGCCAGAGCGCGCACGTCGACGAAACCACACTACCCTCGGCGTTGGCCGAGCGCCGCACCTCGCACCTGATCACCGTTGCCTGGTCGCATTATCTGCGCCGCCATGACGACGATGCGCTCACTGCACTGACCGCCGCCCGGGCGGCCGCACCTGAGCAGCTGATGTTCACCCACCGCGTCCACGACATGCTGCGGCAGATGCTGCGCCGCGACCGTCACCGCCGACGCGGACTACGTGAGCTGGCCGAGTTCGTCGAAGTGCACTAGGCACCTGAGGTGGTTCAACCACGCCCGCACAGCGTGGGGTCGCTGATTGGTCAGGAGTTCACTGGCAGGCGCGGGAGGCAGCCGCCGGGTGTTCTCTCGGAAAGGGTACAAATCCGGCATGACACAGGGTCCCGTCCTCAGCCGGCGCCAGCTGCTGCGCACCACTGTGATCGGCGGGCTTGTCGCTGGCCTCCCGATCGGCGCCACCACATCCGCTGCGGCCGGACCCGCCCTGCTCCGCACGGACCGCCCGGTTCTGACCCACGGTGTGCAGTCCGGCGACGTGCTGGAGCGGTCCGGCCTGGTGTGGGCCCGCGCGGACCGGCCGTCGCGGCTGCTCGTCAAGGTCTCAACCCGGCCCGACCTGAAAGACGCACGCCGGATCGCCGGTCCGGTGCTGACCGCGGGCACCGACTACACCGGAAAGGCGCGCGTGCGCTGTGACCGCGGCCGGACCGTGTACTACCGCGTGACGCTCGAAAACCTGGACCGGCGGTCTGCGAGCGAGCCGGTGATCGGCTCGTTCCGGGTCCCACCCGCCCGCGGTGACGGGGTCCGGTTCATCTGGTCAGGTGACATCGCGGGACAGGGGTGGGGCATCAACCCCGACGTTGGCGGCATGCGGATCTTCGCCGCGATGCGGGAGCGTGACCCGGACTTCTTCATCTGCAGTGGCGACACCGTGTACGCCGACGGACCGCTGCGCGAGACCGTCACCCTGGCCGACGGGCGGATCTGGCGCAACGTCGTCACCCCGGAGAAGTCGAAGGTGGCCGAGACGCTCGCCGAGTTCCGCGGTCAATACGCCTACAACCTGCTCGACGAGCACCTGCGCGCGTTCGCTGCGGCCGTACCACAGGTCAACCAGTGGGACGACCACGAGGTGACCAACAACTGGTACCCGGGCGAGGTTCTCACCGACGACCGCTACACCGAGCGGCGGGTGGACGTGCTCGCCGCGCGGGCGTTCCAGGCATTCCACGAGTGGGTGCCGCTGGACCCGCGGCGGGCCGTCGAAAGGCGGATCTACCGGCGGCTGCCCTACGGGCCGCACGTTGAGGTCTTCGTGATCGACATGCGGTCCTACCGGGACGCCAACAGCGCGAACACCGCGCCCCACGAGCGTATCCTCGGTGAGCGGCAGGCGCGGTGGCTGGTGCACGCGCTGGCCACGTCGCGGGCGACATGGAAGATCGTCGCATCGGGCATGCCGATCGGTCTGCTGGTCCCGGATGGCACCGCGTGGGAGGCCGTCGCCAACGGGACAGACGGGCCGCCATCGGGGCGCGAGGCGGAGATCGCCTGGGTGCTACGGTCGCTGCACAGGCGCAGCGTGCGCAACGTCGTCTGGCTGACCGCCGACGTGCACTACACCGCGGCGCACCGGTACTCACCAGCGGGCGCGGGGTTCACCGAGTTCGACGAGTTCTGGGAGTTCGTGTCCGGCCCGCTGCACGCCGGCGGGTTCGGGCCCAACCAGCTGGACGCGACGTTCGGGCCGGTGGTGGAGTTCGTCTTGGCGCCGCCGGCGCCGAACACACCACCGCTGGATGGGTTCCAGCACTTCGGCGAGGTCGAGGTGGCGCCGGGCGGAGCGACGATGCGGGTTTCGCTGCGCGACCGCGCCGGTGCCCAGCTGTGGTCGACCACACTGGAGGTCGTACGCTGACCGGTGTCAGCCTTCGGCGCAGGACTGGCTCTGGGTCATCCTGCAGACCTCGCGCACGCTGTCGTAATCGGCATCAGTGGCCGGTTGGTAGCCGTAGGAGAATCCGTCGGCAATCGCGCATTCGCCCTGACAGAAACCGTTCGCTCGCAGGTAGTCGGCGTTGGCTTTGTCCTGGAGCGCCGTGGTCAGCTGCTGGCGCAGCTCCGGATCCAGGTGGTTGGCGATCGCCAAGGGTGGGCCGGGAATTGTCTCCGATTTCCACACCGTGGTGATCTGTCCCGGCTGGAGTAGGCCCTGCTCGATCAACTGCTGGTCGACCATCCTATCGAGCGCGAAACCAGCATCGCACTGACCGTTAGCCACCGCGAGGACCGAGGTGTCATGACGACCGGCGAAAATCGGTGTCGTGTCTTTTTCCGGTTCGATACCCGCAGCGACCAGACCGGCGCTGGGATACAGGTAGCCGGAGGTGGAGTTAGGGTCCACAAAGCAGACCTTCTTGCCGCGGAAGTCCGCCAAAGTCTGGATCGATGAACCGGCCTGGGTGAAGCCGTAAGACTGGTACCCTGGGCGCTCGCCTTTCTTGTCCACCCGGGCAGCCACCACGGTAATCTCGGCACCCCCCTGCTTGGCGAGCACGTACGGGAACGGTCCGATATCAGCGATGTCGATCTTCTTGTCGTGCAGCCTCTTGATGATCGCAGCGTAATCAGTGCCGATCTCGAAAAGAATTTCTTTGCCGGTCTCCTTTTTGAGCATTTCGATGATCGGTTGCTGGTCCCGCCGCTGGTTAGGTGGTCGATCGCTGGGCACCGTAGCGAAAACCAGCACTTGTGGGTCACCGCTACCGCCGCTTGCCCCGCCGTCTGCGGTACCCCCGATGCACCCGGACGCGGCCAGCAGGGTAGCGACTGCGGCGAAGAGCGCTACGACGGTCTGACATGTAGGACGCATCGTAAACCATCTCTTCCGGCGGTTATCGGATACAAGTGTCCTGATAGGGTAATCCTGGGATATCTCGATCCCACTCAGTGCGATCCAGACCGTGCCCAATAATAGCGCAAGCGCGCTCCGTCGCATGATCTCGGAGCCGGTGGAGATCCGTGAGATCCCACAGGACCACGGTGGCGTCGAAACCACCTGTGGCCACGGTGTTCCCGTCAGGAGCAAACGCCACGGCGGCCACCGAACCTGCGTGGCCGGTCAGTGGTTTCCCGAGCGGCCGGGGCTGAGCCCGATCGGTGAGATCCCACAGCACTACGGTGCCATCGTCGCTGGCCGTGGTCAGGGTACGCCCGTCGGTGGAAAACGCCGCAGAGGTCACCAGCCTGCGGTGGCCGGTCAGTCGCGGTCCAAGACGCCTCGGCTCGGCACGATCAGTGAGATCCCACAGCATCACATCACCTTCACCGCTGGCCGTGACCATGGTGCGCCCGTCTGTGGAGAACGCCGCGGCGGTCACCAGGCTGCGGTGGCCGGTCAGCGGTGGCCCGGTATGCCTGGGCTCGGCCCGATCAGTGAGATCCAACAGGATCACATCACCGTCACCACTGGCCGTAACCGCGATGTTTCCGTCAGGGACCGCCGCCAGGGAATCCACCGTGCTGCTGGGGCGGGCCCGGGGTGGTCCGATTGGGGGGCGGTCCGGGCGGGTCACGTCTCGCCGGATCACGGTGCCGTCGGAGCTGGTGATGTCCAGTGCCCGGCCGTCGGGAGTGAACACGACGGAGTCCACGGCGCTGGGCTGTCCGGTCAATGGCTGCCCGAGGCGCTGAGGCTGGGCCCGGTCGGTGAGATCCCACCGGATCACGGTGCCGTCGGAGCTGGCGGTGGTCAGGATGCTGGGCCCTCGGGGAGCGAACGCCACGGTGGTCACTCTGCTGGTGTGGTTGGTCAGAGCCGGCCCGAGTAGCTGAGGCTGGGCCCGGTCGGTGAGGTCCCACAATAGGGCAGTGCTGTCGTCGCCGGCGGTGGCCAGCGTGCGCCCATCGGGAGCGAACGCCACGGTGGTCACTCTGCTGGTGTGGTTGGTCAGAGCCGGCCCGAGTAGCTGAGGCTGGGCCCGGTCGGTGAGATTCCACAATAGGGCAGTGCTGTCGTCGCCGGCGGTGGCCAGCGTGTGGCCATCGGGAGCGAATGCTACCGAGTTCACCGCGCTGGCATGACCTTTCAGGACCTGCGGGGGCGAGGCCGGGTCGACGAGGTCCCACAGGACGGCGTGGCCATCGGAATCCCCGGTGGCCAGCATGCGCCCGTCCGGAGCGAACGCCACCGAGAACACCGTGTCGGCCTCGCCGATCAGGGGTGACCCACGCGGCACGGGCCGGGCTGGATCGGCGAGATCCCACAGCAGCACAGTGCCGCTGTCGAAGGTGGCGGTGGCCAGGGAGCGACCGTCCGGAGCGAACGCCACCGAGGACACCGCGCTGGCATGGCGCAACGGGGGCCGCGGGGTCCAGGCCAATCCGGTGCGATCCCACAGGATCACGGTCTTGTCGTCGCTGGAGGTGGCCAGGGTGCGCCCGTCCGGAGTGAACGCCACCGAGGACACCGCGCTGGCATGGCCCGCCAGGGATTGCCGGGTCCGGGCCGGGTCGGTGACATCTCGCAGGATCACGGTGCCGTTGGAATCGCCGGTGGCCAGGGTGCGCCCGTCGGGAGCGAACGCCATCGAGGTCACCGGGCCGGTGTGGTCGGCGAGGGTACCGGCGTAGCGGGTGGTGGTGAGCGTATTGACCAGGCTTGCCTGGGTCTCACCACCAGGACGGATACCCTCGGCTGCGATCCCGAGCAGTAGCGCGGTCCGTGGGTCGGTCTCCCGGATGGCGCCGGCCTGGGTGATCAACTGGCGAGCAGTGGCGATTCGCTGCTGTTGCTGCGCGTCACGTTGCTGGTAAACCGCGACGCCTGCGGCAACCAGCGCGACGACGCTCAGCCCCGACAGCACGGTGGTCAAGCGTCGGCGGCGGTAGCGGTCGTGGCGAATGCTGGCATGCAGAAAATCACGAGCTTTCGGGCTGGGGTCGACCTGATCAGTGACCAGTACCCAGCCCCGAGGCAGCCAGCGTGACCAGCCTCGTCCTCCCGGTGACGCAGCGCCGGCCGGGCGGATCCGGGCGCCGATGTTGGCGACTGCGGCGGCAAGTTGGCCACCGGTCCACAAGCGGGCGGGTGAGCGGCCATCCTCGGCCCACTCCGACGCGGCGTGTTCCACGGCTCGGCGGGCACGCAGGGCTGATACCGACGCAGTGATGGCCTTGGCCAGTGGCGGCCAGGCGGACAGGAGCGCTTCGTGGGCGACGCCGATCACCGCGGTGGCGTTGTCCTTGTCGGTGGTCAGCAGTCGCTGTGCGACGAAGGAGTCCAGCTCGGTGCGCACCTGTTCCGGCAGCTCGTCGCGGTTGACCCGCCAGCGGGTGGGGCGGCCCTGCTCGTCGACGGTGATCAGCCGCAACAGCCCAGCGATGACCTGCTCATGGCTGCGGCCACCAGCCTTGACCGCGGCGGCCAGTGCCTGGTCCGCCTGGCGGGTCAGCGCCCCCTGCACCCCGCCGAGCTGCTCATACCGTTCAGCCGGCAGGCGCCCGCCACGGCTCACCCCGTCGGCGAGCTGGGCCAGGGTGAACGCCAGCAACGGCAACGCTTCTCCGCTGTCGGTGTCCTCGACTAGGCGGACCACCAGGGACGCGTCCACGCCGATCCCGGCTAGCCGGGCGGGACCTTCGATCACGTCCCGCAGCGCCTCCCGACGCAGCGGCCGCAGCGGGTAGACCTGCGTTGGCAGCACGGCCAGGTGTGGGTCACCCAGCAGCTGGTCGAGGAACTCCGGGCGCAGCGTGCCGATCAGCTGCACCGGACCAGCCAAAGCAGGGCACAGCAGCTCGGCGAACCGGGCCCGTTCACCGGGCGCGGTCTGGGTGAGCAACTCCTCGAACTGGTCCACCACGACCAGCAGCCACCGCCGACCTTCTGGGGCGGCCCCCAGCAGCTCCTCAGCCGGCCCCGTCAGACCCTCCTCGTCGAGCCGGTGACGAAGTTGCGGCACCGACCAGTCCAGCCCGAGCTGCCCCGCCGCATCGACCAGTTCCCGTACCAGCGCCGCCACCGGATCGGCGCCCGGCACGATCGGGATCAGCGTCGACCACTCCGGCTCGCCGGCCATCATCGGCACCAGCCCGGCCCGCACCAGCGACGACTTCCCGCACCCGGACGGCCCCACTACCAGCAGCGCCGCACCCTCAACCCGCTGCGCCGGGGACCGCAGTAACTCGGCGAGCTGTTTGGTCTCCGCAGCGCGACCGAAGAACACCCGATGCCGGTCAACCTCAAATGGCCGCAACCCCGGGAAGGGGGAACGATCATCCGGCCAAGCGTCCTCGAGCCGGCGCAACGCTGCAGTCAGTGCAACGCGAGCCGCGACCGGATCCGACACGTAGTCAGCGTGCTGGAGGGACTCCAGCACAGGGTGCTTCACTCCTGGTTCGGCGAGCAGCGGCAGCAGTCGGCTCCCCCGCGACTGGGCGATGCCGACTTCGGTGGCACACCACGTCGACGCCAGGTAGGCCGACGTCACCACACAGACCACGGTGTCTGCCCACTGCAGCCGCTCGTGAATCTGTTGCTGCCACTGCTCCCCGACCACCATCCCGTTGTGCAGATCGTGATCCCAAAACACCTCGTGCCCGTCGTCGATGAGCCACTGGTGCACCTCCCCAGCCAGTGCCCGGTCCTCGCTGGCGTAACTGATGAAGACCCTGGCCATCCACGCCTCCCTTCCAGCAACCGTATCGGGCGTAACTGACGTCACCGACGGTGAACACCGGCAACACCCAATACGATTATGAGGCGATTGGTCGAAAGTGGCCGCCCGCGGCCGGCACCGCTGGCTCTCCTGATCTCTCTGCGGGTGGGTGATCATGCTATGCAGCCCGGCAGTGGTGGGCACAGGCCGCCCGTCTGCGACGACGTCAACAAGCAGCCCCTCACCACTGGCGGTAGGCCCACCTGGTTACTGGAGCGGGGGTCTGGTGATGGGGCAGCTTCATGCGTCGGCCGGCCCACTGTCCCCGGCAGTTCTTACGTGTTCCACCGCGATGGCCGGTTCACCACGCACCCTCCCTCGACTTGACGCCACGGCGCACCTGCGTCGGTCATGACGCCGTTCCCGCCTTCCCCTGCCGGGCCGTCGTCGCTTTGTTGAGCAGCTCGCCCAGCTGCACTGTCTCTGGGTTGGTGTCATCACGACGGTGGTCTTGATTGCCCCGTTGAAGGTCAGCCATACCCGTCCATCGCGGTAGATGCGGCAGGGGCCTGGTAGGACAGGAGTACGTAACAGGAGCGACAGAGGGGATACGGGCGTGGCGGACGGCCCCAACGAGGTGCTCACCTCGCTACTCGATGAGTTGGGCTGGTCGCCACGCGCCCTCGCCCGGCGGATCAATCACGTCTTCGGGGCCGGCACCGTAGCCGACACCGCTCCGTACCACTGGCGCGACAGCGGCTGCACCCCGCGGCCACCGCTTCCGGAGCTGGCAGCGTGGGTTCTCTCCCGCGAACTTGGCCGGCCGGTGACTGCAGCCGAACTCTGGAAGGGCCGCGCCAACGGATCACCCCTGGTGCTCCCCGCCGACATCGACATGGACGGCCCTTGGTCCCGGGCCAGCACCCTGGGCCTTCTCGACGATTGGGTCGTGGCCGGGCTCCTTGACCGCAGGCACTTTCTCGCCGTCTCCGGCACGACGATCCTCGACATCGCCACCAGGTATCCGACGGGTGACCCTGGCAGGCTTGCGGCCGCTCTGGAACGGGGCTCGGTAGATAATCCACTGCTTACTCAGATCGAGCAGAGCATCCCGCTGCTGCAGCGCCTCGACGACGCCCACGGCGGCGGCGCCCACCTGCCTTACGTGGGGGCGCAGTTCCGGGCGGTCGCTCTGCTCTTGCGTCAGGGTGGGCATCCCGCTGGGGTGGAGTGCCGGCTGTTCGCGGCCCTCGCTGAGATCGGTCAACTCGCTGGATGGATGGCGCTGGACGCCGGCCAACACGGGCTGGCCCAGCGATACCTGTTCACTGGGCTGCGCGCAGCACGGGAGGCCGACTACCACCCGATGGCCGCTCACGTGCTGGCGGACCTGGCCTTTCAAGCCGCCACCCGGGAACACTCCAGGGACGCGATAGCCCTGGGGCAGGCAGCGGTCCGC
>JBOHFU010000017.1:0-18697 GCA_050699675.1 Pseudonocardiaceae bacterium | reverse complement strand
GTGACCACGTCGTCATCCCCGACGACGCCTACGGCGGCACGTTTCGCCTGATCGACAAGGTGTTCCGGCACTGGGGGATCGAGCACACCGCCGTCGGGCTGTCCGATGTGGACGCCGTGCGCGCCGCGGTACGCCCGACCACCCGGCTGGTGTGGTGCGAGACGCCGACCAACCCGCTGCTGTCCATCGCCGATATCGAGGCCCTGGCCGCGGTCGCGCACGAGGCTGGTACCCGCCTGGTGGTGGACAACACCTTTGCCTCGCCCTACCTGCAGACCCCCCTCGGGCTCGGCGCAGACGTGGTGCTGCACTCGACCACCAAGTATCTCGGCGGACACTCCGACGTCATCGGCGGTGCCCTGGTCACCAACGACGCTGAGCTTGACGAACAGGTGGCCTTCCTGCAGAACGGCGCCGGTGCGGTGCCCGGGCCGTTCGACGCCTGGCTTACCCTGCGCGGGATCAAGACCCTGGCAGTGCGCATGGAGCGACACTGTGACAACGCTGAGCGGGTCGTCGCAGCGCTGCAGGCACACCCGGAGGTCACCAGCGTTTACTACCCCGGGTTGGACACCCATACCGGTCATGAGGTTGCCACCAAGCAGATGCGCCGGTTCGGCGGGATGGTCTCGTTCACCGTCCGCGGTGGTACTCAAGCGGCGCTGGCAGTGTGTGCCCGGACCCGGGTGTTCACCCTGGCCGAGTCGCTGGGCGGAGTGGAATCCCTCATCGAGCACCCGGGACGGATGACGCATGCCTCCACCGCGGGATCACAACTGGAGGTCCCCGCCGAGCTGATCCGACTGTCGGTCGGCATCGAGGACGTCGAAGACCTCATCGACGACCTCCTGACCGCGCTGGGTTAGCGCGGCTCATCACCCAGCGCCTCATCACCCAGCGCCTAATCACCCAGCGGCGTCACCGGCGCCGCGGGCTGCTGGACGGGCGGCGGCGCCACCGGAAGGTCGGCGCCATTGAGGCACCCGCCCACCAGCTGCACGCCACCCGGCGCGGACACATACCTGCCTGGGTTGTTGCAGGCCGCCTGGTCAGCCGTGATGACCGCGGCGCAGGCCAGCAACGCGGCCACACCAGCCGTGACCACGACCGGCATCCAGCGGCCACTGAGACCCATTCCACCTCCCGAGGCTCATCCGAGACCCATCTGTGACCTTACCCCGCGCAATGCCGATCTCGTCGAGCTGTGTCACACGGGTCGGCGATCGTAGCCTCGGACTGGCAGGATCGCCGACCATGGAGCTGATCGGCGTCGAGAAGATCAGAGCCGCCCGTGAGACGCTGCATGGGGTCGTCCGGCGCACGCCGCTGAAGCACTCCCGAGTGCTCGAGCAGCGCTGCGGGGTCGGAGTCCACCTCAAATGTGAGAACCTGCAGCGCACCGGTTCGTTCAAGATCCGAGGAGCCTACGTCCGGATCCAGGCCCTGTCCACGGCCCAGCGGGCCCGTGGCGTGGTGGCGGCGAGCGCGGGCAACCACGGGCAGGGTGTGGCGCTGGCAGCCGCTATGTTGGGGACCACGGCGACGGTTTACATGCCGGTGACCGCGGCGCTGCCCAAGCTCGCAGCGACCCGGGGTTACGGCGCGCGGGTGCACCTGGTCGGCGACGTCGTGGAGGAGTCGATGGCCGCAGCGCGTGAGTTCGCCGAGGACACCGAAGCGGTTTTCATCCACCCCTTCGACCACCCTGACGTGCTCGCTGGTCAGGGCACGGTGGGGCTCGAGGTGCTCGAACAGCTGCCCGACGTCGGGACTGTGCTGGTCCCCACCGGTGGCGGTGGGTTGGTCGGCGGGATCGCCGCCGCCGTGAAAGGCGTCAAACCCGAGGTGAGAGTGATCGGTGTGCAGGCCGAGGGTGCCGCTGTCTGGCCGGTGTCGCTGGCCGCCGGCGCGCCGGTCCGGCTGCGACAGCGGCACACCATGGCTGATGGCATCGCCGTCGCCGAAGTGGGGCCGGTGAGCTTCGCGCATGTGTCCGCGCTGGTCGACGAGGTGCTGACGGTGGGGGAGGAGGCGTTGTCCCAGGCCCTGCTGCTGTGCCTGGAGCGGGCCAAGATGGTCGTCGAGCCGGCCGGTGCTGCGGCCGTCGCAGCGCTGCTGCAACCATCCGTGCGGTTCCCGGGCCCGGTCTGCGCAGTGCTGTCTGGGGGCAACGTCGACCCGCTGCTGCTGATGCACGTCATCCAGCACGGCCTGGGCGCGGGCGGTCGGTTCCTGACCCTGCGGGTGACCGTGCCCGATCGGCCGGGGGAACTCGCCGCGTTGCTGGGGAGGGTGGGTGAGTCGGGCGCCAACGTGGTGGACGTGGCACATTCCCGGATTGCCGGTAGCCTCGCGGTCGGCGAGGTGGTGGTCGCGCTGAGCCTGGAGACCCAGGGGCCGCAACACCAAGAGGAGCTCCTCGCCGATCTGGAGGCTGTCGGCTATCAGGTGACGCGCTGACTCGCCCCCTTGTAGAGGCGCCGTCGGCTCACTTAGCCGGCCGCGAGGCTCCCGCGTAGTTGCCGAGGCGGCGGTAGTCCTGAATCTTGACTTTCTGCCCGAAGGTGGGCGCGTTGATCATGCTGGTGCCGCCGAGGAAAATACCGACGTGGTGAATCTTGCGTGGAGTGCCGAAGAACAGCAGATCCCCGGGCCGCAGCTCGGCACCGGCCGGCAGCCGTGGTCCGTGGTTGTACTGGGTTTGGGCGGTGCGTGGCAGCTTGACCCCGGCGGCGGCGTAAGCGGCCGTGGTCAGCCCTGAGCAGTCGTAGCCAGGGTTACCGTTGCCACCCCACACGTAGGGTTTCCCGATCTGGGCGCGAGCGAAGGCCACCGCGGTCAGCGCGGCGGGCTCCCGGCGGTCATCAACGCGTGGCGCTGCGGGGGGAGGGCTGGCCGGTGCCGCAGGGCTCGCCGAGGGGCTGGCTGGCGCCGAAGGGCTCGGCGAAGGACTGGCGGGTGCTGCAGAGCTCGGTTTGGCGCGGTGATAAGCGCGGGCGGTGTCCAGGACTTTGTTGACGTAGGCGCGACTGTGGTTGTAGGTGAAGATCGCGCCGTTGAGGTCTCGGTTGTCGCGGGCGCCGTTGTCGCAGAGGTAGGCGGAGGCAGTGTGGGCGGCGTCGTGCGGATTGTGCGGCGACGGCGGGGTCGCTCCACCGGGTGGGACCGGATGCCGGGCGGTCACGGCGTCGAACGTGCGTTGGAGGAACTGCATCGGGCCTTTGGCTCCGTGCGGATTGGTTCCCGTGCGCACGCCGGGCAGGGTGGATCGGCCGTGATTCGATTCGAGCTTTCCGATCGCCGCGAGCACGGACCAGTGCAGGCCTGGGCATGTCGCGGCGGCGGCGCGGTAAACGCTGAGGTAGTTGGCGGGGATGTCGGCAACCACGGTGTTGGGTGGGTCCGCGGCGGGACCGTCGGTTTTCCGGTTCGGCTCCACGGGCGGCTCGACGGTTCCCACCGCATTGGCCTCGACCGGGCTGGCCTCGACCGGGCTGGCCTCGACCGGGCTGGCCTCGGCGTCAGGCCTGTCCAGGTATCCCTGGGTCGACTTGAGCGTTGCCTCTGCTTGCGCGTCCAGCGGGGTCGATCGGTCGTAGAGGCTGGGCAGCGTCAGGGCCACCGCGAAGGGCCCAGACCCAATTGTGATCACCGCCGCGATCACCGTCACTCGACGCCGGCCCGTACCACCGGGGTCCGCACGATGGCGCGCTGGGCGCCGGGGGGCACCGATGGAGTCCGCCATCGACCAGCTGGTCTCCACCGCCCACGAATCGCGGTGCAGGCCCGGTGCGAACCTAGGAAGTCGGCAGCGGGTTACGCCGTTCGAGTGATCTAAGTGGGGCGGTAAGCTCTCCATTTGCGCAATAATGCGTACTCAAATGGCTTATATCCCCCAAAATGGGGTGAACAAATGGTGAAGTAGCCACTCTATAGAGTGAGTAGATCGCTACCCTCAGGTGCCCTTGCGGGGGGACTCAGCTCCGGAAGGGCTCGGCCTTGACGACGGCGACGGTCATCAAACCGCCACTGGGCAGCTCGTAGTGGCGGTCCTCGCCCTCATGCGCGCCGATGATCGCCTTACCCAGCGGTGAGTTCGGCGAGTAGACCTCCAGGTCGCCGTGTGCGCCTTCTTCGAGTGAGCCGAGCAGGAAGGTCTCGGTCTCCTCGTCATTCTCGAACCGCACCGTGACGATCATTCCGGGCGCAGCGACACCGGACTCGGCCGTGGCCGCGCCGACTTTGGCGACCCGTAGCAGCTCCTGTAGCTGGCGGATCCGCGCTTCGAGCTGGCCCTGCTCTTCGCGGGCGGCGTGGTAGCCACCGTTCTCCTTGAGATCGCCCTCCTCGCGGGCGTTGTTGATCTTCGCGGCGATGATCGGGCGATTGGCGATCAGCTCATCGAGCTCCTGCTTGAGCCGGTCGTGGGCTTCCTGGGTCAGCCAGGTTACGGTGTCGCTCACGGTCATCACTCCTCGTCTGATCCGACGTCCGCGGTTGCGGGGGCGGAGTGCTCCGAGCCGCTGGCATGGCAGGCCATCAGCCGGAACGGAAAAACACGGCCCTGCCCCGGGGCCGTGCGTGTTCTCCACGGTAACACGATGTGTGCTTCGAGGCCTCAGCCTTATGGGTGAAGGAGTCTGGATTGTGCCTGTTCAGCAAGGCTCTTAAGGATCAGTGGCCCGGGACCGGCACTAGATAGGGAGGCACCGCAAGGGAGCATCCGAAGACGTCGGCGGTGACCGGTGGCCGGGAGGCACGCACCACGGTGGTGAGGACGATCGGGCTGGCGGCGGGGGGCACGTAAACCTCCTTGCGCCCGGTCTCCTCTCCGTCCCGAGAGCGAGCCCGGACGATGCACACGGCGGGTCGCGAGGGGTCATCCCGGATAACGTTAAAACGCAATTCCACTCCATAAATCTGTGGGTTCGTACCCGGAGCGCCGTCCAGCAGGGTGAAGCCCAGCGCCTCGCCCTGCACCGGCGCGCTACCGAGGTTGCGGTAGCCGATCACCGCTACCACCAGGCCGGCGAGCATTGCGAACAGCAGCCCTACCGGCACGGCCCAACGGCGGCGCCGACCGACTCCCCGCGGTCCGTAGCGACCCTCGGGAAGCTGGCCGGCGGTCACGGTGTTCCACCTCCTGCACGGATCTGTCGGCCCTCTGAGGACAATGCTTCAACAAGGGGTACGACAAGGGATCAACGAGGGTCACAAGTCGTATCCGGTGATCGACCGGCAGTATTCCCACCGCCTGGGTAGCACGCCCGGCGGGGCGGCGGAGGAAGGATGAGCAGGCGTCCATGGCGGAGCAGCTGCGAATGATAGCGGTGCATGCGCACCCCGACGACGAGTCCAGCAAGGGTGCCGCAACGATGGCCCGGTACGTTGCAGAAAGTCACGACGTGATGGTCGTCACCTGCACCGGCGGGGAGCGCGGTAGCATCCTGAACCCGTCGTTCAGGCCAGCCGACCTGGCCGAGCACCCCGAGGAGATGACCAAGGTCCGCCGGCAGGAAATGGCCCGCGCCGCGCAGATACTCGGTGTGCAACACCGCTGGCTTAATTACGTCGACTCCGGTTTGCCGGAAGGGGACCCGAAGCCGCCGTTGCCGCCGGGGTGCTTCGCGGTGGTTCCCCTCGAGAGTCCCACCCAGGATCTGGTCCGGGTGATCCGCGAGTTTCGACCGCACGTGGTGGTGACTTACGACGAGAACGGCGGCTACCCGCACCCTGACCACATCCGTTGCCACGAGGTGTCGGTTGCGGCGTTCGACGCCGCAGGTGATCCCGATCGCTTTACCGGCGATGGGGAGCCGTGGCAGCCGCTGAAGCTCTACTACACGCACGGCTTCTCCCGCAGGCGGATGCAACTACTGCACGACGCCCTGCTCGCCGCCGGTGCGGAGTCACCGTTTGGCGAGTGGCTGGCAAAGTGGGACCCGTCGGTACCTGACGTCATGGAACGGGTCACCACCCAGGTGGAGTGTGGCGAGTACTTCGGAGTGCGGGACGACGCGCTGCGGGCGCATGCCACCCAGATCGACCCGTCCAGCCGGTGGTTCGCGGTGCCGCACACCCTGCAGCGGGAGCTGTGGCCGACCGAGGAGTACGAGTTGGCTCGCTCGCTGGTCGACACCACGGTGCCCGAGGACGACCTGTTCTCCGGGGTCCGGGAGCGGGTGCACGCGTGACCCTGCTGCTGCCCACTGGGTTTCTGGCCGTGACCGGGGTAGAGCTGGTCCAAACCCCCTCCCCAGTGCCGGATCCCGGTGGGCAGGGCGAGGACTTCGGCAAGGCCGCGCCGGTCGGTCTGGTGGTCCTGCTGCTGTTCTTCCTGGCCGTGGCGCTGCTGGTGCGCTCGATGAATAAGCACCTGCGCCGGGTCCCGAAGTCCTTCGAGAAGGATGGCGGCGAGCCGCCTCGTGAGTGAGTAACAGTGTTCCGGCACTGAATGCCACTCACGAGGTGCTGCGCGTGAAGGCGCAGCACGCAAGGATGGCTGACATGGCGAACCGGCTCGCGAAGTCCACCAGCCCATACCTGCTGCAGCACGCCACCAACCCGGTCGACTGGTGGCCGTGGTGCGACGAGGCGTTCGCAGAGGCAGCGCAGCGTGGTGTGCCCGTGCTGCTGTCCATCGGCTACGCCGCCTGCCACTGGTGCCACGTGATGGCGCACGAGTCCTTCGAGGATTCCGATATCGCCCGCGTGATGAATGCCAACTTCGTTAATGTCAAGGTGGACCGGGAGGAGCGGCCCGACGTCGACTCCCTCTACATGGAGGCGACCGTGGCGATGACCGGCCACGGTGGGTGGCCGATGACCTGCTTCCTCACGCCCACCGGCGAGCCGTTTCACTGTGGCACCTATTACCCGCCGGCGCCCCGGCACGGCTTGCCCGGCTTCCCCCAGATGCTCGTCGCCGTGAGCCAGGCCTGGATCAACCGTGGCGACCAGGTCCGGGAGGCGGCCAAGCGTGTCGTCGGGCAGCTCACCGAACGGGCCGTGCCGCTGACCGAGTCCGCAGTGGACGAGCAAGTGCTGGCCGCCGCAGTCGACAAGCTGGCGGTGGAGTTCGACCGCAAGCACGCCGGCTTCGGTGCTGCCCCGAAGTTCCCGCCGTCGATGCTGCTGGAGTTCTTGCTCCGCCACCACGAGCGGACCGGCTCGGCGCCGGCGCTGTCCATGGCCCAGGACACGTGTGAGGCGATGGCCCGCGGCGGGATGTACGACCAGCTTGCCGGTGGGTTCGCGCGGTACTGCGTGGACGTCGCCTGGGTGGTACCGCACTTCGAGAAGATGCTCTATGACAACGCGCTGCTGCTGCGCGTCTATACCCACCTGGCCCGGCTCACCGGATCGGTGACCGCCCGGCGGGTGGCCGAGCAGACCGCGACGTTCCTGCTCGACGGGTTGGGCACCCCGCAGGGGGGCTTCGCGGCTTCACTCGACGCCGACACCGGGGGTCACGAGGGTGCCACCTACGTGTGGACGCCGCCGCAGCTCATCGAGGTGCTTGGACCTGATGACGGTCAGTGGGCGGCGGAGCTGCTGATGGTGAGCCCGGCTGGGACGTTCGAGCACGGCACCTCGGTGCTGCAGCTGCCCGCTGAGCCCGATGACCCCGGCCGTTGGGAGCGGGTGCGCACCGCGCTGCTCGCTGCCCGGGCCGCCCGCCCGCAGCCCGCCCGGGACGACAAAGTGGTCACCGAATGGAACGGGATGGCCATCACCACCTTGGCCGAGGCGGGTGGCGTCCTGGATCGTCCAGAGTGGATAGCGGGGGCCTCGGCCGCCGCGGACCTGATGTTGGGCACGCACCTCGTCGATGGCCGGCTGCGGCGCAGCTCCCGCGACGGTGTGGTGGGCGCGGCCGCCGGGGTGCTGGCCGACTACGCCTGGCTGGTCGAGGGCTTGCTCGCGCTGCACCAGGTCACCGGTGCGGATCGCTGGTTACAGGCCGCGATACCGGTGCTGGAGCGGGCCCAGAAACACTTCGCCGACCCGGAGCACGCCGGGGCCTGGTTCGATACCGCAACGGATGCCGAGGCGCTGTTCCGCCGCCCCGCTAACCCCACCGACAATGCAACGCCCGCGGGGGCGTCCGCGCTGGCCGCCGCGCTGGTCACCGCCTCGGCGCTGACCGGCACGGAGTCCTACCGCGAGGTGGCCGAGGCCGCGGTGGCACGGGCCGGGTTGGTGCCGGCCAGGGCACCGCAGGCGGCCGGTCACTGGCTGACCACCGCCGAGGCACTGGCGCACGGGCCGGTGCAGATCGCCGTGATCGGCCCCGCCGGAGACGCGGCCCGCGCTGCCCTGGAAGGCCAGGCCCGACGGGCTGCGCCCGGCGGAGCAGTGGTGCTGGCCGGAGAACCGGGCGCGGACGCCCCGATGCTCGCCGGGCGGGACCTGGTGTCCGGCGTCCCGGCCGCCTATGTGTGCCACGGGTTCGTCTGCGACCGGCCGGTGACCTCCCCCGAGGATCTGCACGCCCAGCTGCGCCACCGCTGACTGGAACACCGGACGAGCGTGACCGTCGCCCCGCATAAGCCAGGACGTCTCCGCCGCGCCCGTCGGCTCATCCCGCCGACGCGGTGCGGCACGCCTCGGCGAAGGCCACCAGACTCGGATATTCCCAGTCGGGGCTCACATCGGCTGCCGGTTCCGGGGTCGCGCCCCAGCCGGGCTGGTCGTGGCGACGGTTGATCCACACCGTCGGAATGCCCGCCGCTTTGGCGGGGAGGTGGTCGTGAAAGAGGCTCTGTGCGACGTGAAGCAGTTTGCCCTCGCCGATGCCGATCTGGGCGCGCAGCTTCTCCAGGGCGGTGAAATTGCGGGCCGCCGGCTTGTAGGAGCCGATGTCCTCCGCAGTCAGGATGTGGTCGAAGGAAACGTCGAGACGCCGGGCGCTGCCGGCGAAGCCGGCCCGGTGCACGTTGGACAGGATGATCAGCGTGTAGTGGCTCCCCAGCACCGACAGCGCGTCGTGCGAGTCGGGGAAGGCCGGCCAGTCGGACACAGAGGCGCCGAGTCTGGTGGCCCACTCAGGTGACACCGTCGTACCGAGCTCCTCGCCGAGCGCGGTGAAACTCACGGCCAGCACGCCAGAGTAAAGCATTGTCGGAGCGTCGCGCGCGGTGCGCACCTCGTGCGCCGCGTACGCCGTGAGTAGGGACTCGTGAGTGCATTCCAGGCATGCCTCCTCCGCCCATTCCGACAGGACCGAGCCGATGCCCTGCTCCCAGTCGATCAGAGTGCCGTAGCAGTCGAAACTCAGGGCGTCATAGTCGGATAGCTTCACCGGGCCTGCTCTCCTTTGCTGGCAGAGGACGCCGACGTGACCTGCCGGCCACCCGGGGGCAGCAGGTGCAGGTTCGCCAGCAGCTCCGTCGTCGCCATGATCTCCACCGTAGGGGCGGCGGGCTAAGCGTGAGATGCCCGTTCGCGGTGGGCGTACGTGGTTGCGCTCGACTCTGCAACGCTAGTAATGCTGTAATTACGGTTCAGGCAGATCGAGAGAAGGGACGAGTCATGGTGGGACGCGGACGGCCGCAGGGGGTGCGCTCCGGTGGCCGGTGGCACGGGCGTGGTGGCTGGCAGCAGGCTGACCTGCCACCAGCTGACGATGCCAAGGCCTGGTTCGTCGGGCGATTGCCGGACGGCTGGTTCACCGGTGACGTCGAGGTGGCCGTGGATCGAGAGGAGATCGTCGTGGTGGGTGAGCTGCCCGCGCTGGGGGAGGAGCTCACCGACGACGCCGAGCGGTCCGCCGCCGAGGCGGGCCGGATCAGCCGGTTCCGGGAGGACACCCGCGATGAGCGGATCGAGATCGCCCGGCAGGCCGAGCACCGCTACCGGCGCAAGGTGGCCTGGGGCGCCCGGCTGGGTGGCACCGCGGAGATGTTCACCACCCTCTCGGTACCGGTGATGACCCGGTTGCGGCAGCCCGAGCGCCTCGTACTCGACACCCTGGTCGACGCTGGGGTGGCGCGGTCCCGGTCCGAGGCTCTGGCCTGGGCGGTGCGCCTGGTCGGTGAGCATGCCCAGCAGTGGCTCGGCGAACTCAAGCAGGCGATGTCCACCGTCGACGACTTGCGCGCCCGCGGACCTGAGCTCTAGCGATCCCTCAAACCCAAGCCCGGTCCAGCCACGCGCGTCGTCGCCGACGTGTACGGGATCTGACCGGAGCCGCGCAGCCGCTCGGGACCGCCGCACGCGAACTCGCCTCACCCGTTCCCGACGCGTGGGGGCATGCATCCGCGTAATCTTCCTGGGCTTGAGCAGACCGAGCCGCCAACCAGGTAGGTTCCTCTTTCACGGATGACGTGATGTGCGCCGAAGGGTTTCCGTGTGTCGTCGTCCTCAAGTGGGGGCACTGTGAGGTCGTGACCACGGTAGGCGTTCCCGATCATCTTCAGAGGAGCTGCGATGATCAGCGCCATGCGCAAGACACCCACGGCTGCGGGCCGGCCGATGAAGCGGCCCGTCTTCATCGGCAGCTCTTCAGAGGCTCGCGACGTCCTCAACCGTCTCGTCGTCGCCATGAGCCCGTACTTCGAGCCCCGCCCGTGGACGACCGTGTTCACCCCGGGTTGGACCACCCTCGACATCCTCGCGGCTGAGCTTGACAACGTTCACGCCTGCATTCTCATCTTTGCCAAGGACGACGGGCGGGACTTCCGAGGCGACCGAGTGGAGGCTGCGCGCGACAACGTCGTGTTGGAGTACGGCTTCTTTGTCTCCCAACTCGGCGCGCAGCGGGTCTGGATCCTTGAAGAAGAGGGCGTCGGGTTACCGTCCGACGTCCTCGGCCTTACGACTTTTAGTTTCAGCCGGGAGTCCGACGCGGCATTGCGCGCTAGCATCGATATCTGCGTCGATGAGATGCGTAAGGCTTGGCTGGTGCTCCCGCCGCCCGCTCCCGGCGGTGACCGGGAGATCGAAGACTCCGATCTGGGCTTTGCCAACACTCTCCAGGAGGAGAGCAGCCGCCTCACTAAGACAATCGAGAGTCTATGTGCGTACGCTGAGGACAACCGCCCCCGAATCCAGGGGCCCTTGACTTTCGACTCCTCTCGCAGCGCCATCTCGACCTACGCGGAGGCACTCGAGCGGGTTCAACACCGGTTCTGGGCGACGACGTTCCTCTCTTCCGGGTTCTGGATCCAGGCCGAAGTGGGCATTATCGAGGCCAACGTCCGGATGCTGAGGCGCCTAAACGGCACAGGTGGACAGGCCCGGCGCCTCTTCCTGCTCGACCAGCCGCCGTACATGGTCGCTGAAGCCCACCGGCAGCTCCGGGTAATGCAGCGGCAACTTGAGAAGAGCGACGAAATAGATCGCTTGAACAGGGAGTTCGAGAACCTGAAGACTAACGTCCGGAGGATGATAGAGGAGGGTTTTGAGACACGTGTCGTGTTTGACACGAATCAGCTCTTCCGTAGCGTTTCCGGTATGTTGCCGGACCCTGCCGACAACGAGTTGACCATCTATGATGACTTCCGAGTCGATGTGTTCGAAGGAGGCCGTCCTGGAGTCATTGGACGCGTCATGACATACACGCCTCTGGTGCAAAACTATGCGGGTTACCTTCGGGCGGCTGAGCAGTATTTTCAAGACTTGTGGGAATCCGCCGAGCCGTTGCAGTCATTCATTGATCAACTTCAACAGGCTACGGATTCGGCCAATGTGAAGATCGACTACGAGTCCAACTGGTTGGCGCTCTACGAGTTCGGCCTCGACGCCGAAGACCAAGCCCTGAAGACCGTAGAGATCGAGCGTGTTAAGGAGGTTCTGCGCGGGCGAAGGCGGTGGGGTAAAATCCGACGGTACCTTGACGTAGGCACGTGCACCGGACGATACCCGATCCAACTACGTGAAGCAGTTGTCTCCGACGGTGAGATCATTGCAATCGACGAAGACTACGACTGTTTCCGCTTCGCTGAGGCCAGCCGTGAACGTCAGTGCCCAAAGGACCATCGAATTAAGATGATGTTGGGCGACTTCGGCGCTGCCCACCTCCAGTTCGACGGCCCGTTCGACCTTATCACGTGCATGCTCGGCACTCTGTCGCATTTTGGTTGGCGGAGGTATGAGGCCAAGCCATTCGCCGACATGCTGCAGGCAGCGTTGGTTCGGATGGCGTCACTTCTGTCCGATGACGGCATCTTGATTTTGGGGACGTGGTCTGAGCATGCCAAGCGCGAAACTAGGATGCTGAAGATCTACCGGCAGATGGACCGGCGGCGATTGGCGCAATGGACTCCAGGTCTCGAAGAGCTCAACGCGCGCCTGGAACAGGCCGGGTTACGCGTGACGGAAAAGTCGCAGCCTGAGGTACGGCTCGACTTCATTGTGTGCGTGCGAGCTGGTGAGGAGTAGCCGCGTGTCGGCGCTCGTGGTCTGTGGTGCTGGTGACGACACGCCGAGCTTAGGTCGGTGGCAGGGTAGGAGAGGATAGCCGCGCCGTGAGGCGGGCGTAACCTTCCCGACTTGTGAGGCTGCGCGACCTCGTCTATGCCGTCTACGAGCGCAGGCTGCGACGCCAGCTCGGCACCGCCAACCGTCCCCGCCACGTTGCGGTGATCATGGATGGGAATCGGCGCTGGGCCAAGGAGGTCGGCTTCGCCGATGTCAGTGACGGCCACCGGGTCGGTGCCGCCAAGCTGATCGAGCTGCTCGGCTGGTGCCGCGAGACCGGTGTCGAGATCGCCACATTCTGGTTGCTGTCGCCGGACAACCTGCGCAACCGGCCACCCGACCAGGTGGAGCCGTTGCTGGAGATCATCGCTGATGTCGTCGACGAGCTGTGTGCGCCGGACACACCCTGGCGAGTGCGGGTCGTCGGCGCGCTGGACCTGCTGCCGCCGGAGATGGCGCAGCGGCTGACCACGGCAGCAGCCCGGACCCGGGACCGGCCCGGGCTATCGGTGAATGTGGCAGTGGGCTACGGCGGCCGTCAGGAGATCGCTGACGCGCTGCGCAAACTACTGCTTAAACACGCCGAGGCCGGGACCACCATGGAGGAACTCGCCGAGGTGCTCGACGTCGAGCAGATCGCCGAGCACCTTTATACCTCCGGCCAGCCCGACCCTGACCTGGTGATCCGCACGTCGGGGGAGCAGCGGCTGTCGGGTTTCCTGCTCTGGCAGTCGGCGCATTCGGAGTTCTGGTTCTGCGACGCCTACTGGCCGGCCTTCCGGAAGGTGGACTTCCTGCGCGCCCTGCGTGACTTCGCCGCACGGCACCGCCGGTTCGGCTCGTGAGCTTATTCTCACGACCATGAGCGGTAGCACCACCGACGTGGTCCGCGAGTATCTGGTGCTCGGCCTGCGGTTCGACCGCCTGGTCGAGGGTTTCGTCGACGCCTACACCGGTGATCCGGCGTTGCGCCGCCAGGTCGACAACGAGCCGAGGCCGGATCCAGCGATGCTGGCCCGCCGCGCCGGTGAGCTGCGGGCCGAACTCCCCGCGGCGGGTCTGTTCGAGCCACGGGCCCGGTTCCTCGACGTCCACCTCGCCGCCTTGGAATGCAGCGGGCGCGTGCTGGCCGGCCAGCAGGTCGGGTTTGTGGCCGAGGTGCAGTCATACTTCGACGTCCGCATCGAGCCTGGTGATTCCGACGTCTACCGCCAGGCGCATGCTGAGATCGACCGGCTACTGCCCGGCGCGGACCCTTTGGCGCAGCGGTTGGCTGCGCACCGGGTTCGGGACGAGATCCCGCCGGAACGGCTGGAACCCGCCGTGCATGCCCTATCCAGCGCGCTGCGGGACCGGGTACGCGGCAGCGTCGGGCTGCCCCCGCAGGAGTCCGTGCAGTACGAGGTGGTCACCGACAAGCCATGGAGCGGGTTCAACTACTACCTCGGTGGCTTTCGCTCGCGAGTGGCGATCAATGCGGATCTCGGGCACCGGATGGCCAACCTGCCGCACCTGGTCGCGCACGAGTCCTACCCCGGCCACCACACCGAGCACTGCCGCAAGGAGGCCGGCCTGGTGCGGACGCAGCGCCAGGCCGAGCAGACGATCTTTCTGGTGAACACCCCGCAGTGCCTGATGGCGGAGGGGATGGCCGACCTCGGCCTGCGTGCCGCAGTCGGTCCGGGGTGGGGGCCGTGGGCCGCGGAGATCCTCTGCGACCTGGGACTGCGGATGGATGGTGAGCTCGCCGAGCGTCTTGAGGTGGCTGCGGCGGGGCTGCTCGGGGTCCGCCAGGACGCCGCGCTCATGCTGCACGATCGAGGCGCCGATCCGGCGGAAGTGCTGGCCTACCTGCAGCGGTGGCTGCTGATCACCGAACCGCGGGCCAGCCAGATGCTGCGGTTTCTGTCCGATCCGCTCTGGCGTGCCTACACCACCACCTATGTGGAGGGCTACCGGTTGCTGCGCACCTGGCTGGAGGCCCGCCCGCCGGTGCAGCCGCTGAGCCAACGCTACCTGCGGCTGCTCGACGAGCCGCTGGTCCCGTCGATGGTGCGTGCCGAACTGGCCGGGTGAGGCTGGCGGTTTGGTGAGGCCGCTGGTTACGGAGCCGACACGGTCGATTCACCTGCCTGGATGCCTGCCCACGACGGCCACACACCGGTAGCGTGCGGAAGTGGCGGGACGTGCCGGAGGCGTCACGCCACGGGAGGCCCTGATCGTGGCTGCAGTCGATTGGGCGGATAAACCGCCCACGGCGAGCACGGGAGGGTCGGCACCCGGCCCTCGTGGTCGGTCCCACTGACCCGATTGGGGTCACGGTGGCCCTATCCGGGGCGCTGTGGGAGCGATCAATCAGGGGCCGGCCGGCCCACCGAGTAGCGGGCGCGGGTGCCGCGCACGTCAGGGAGCTGCCGTGAATGCCTCTCGCTCGCCCCACTCCACCGCCCCGGGTATCCGCACTTACGTGCTGGACACGTCGGTCCTGCTATCCGACCCTCGGGCATTCATCCGGTTTGATGAGCACGAGGTGGTGCTCCCACTGGTGGTCATCGGGGAACTGGAAGGCAAGCGGCACCACGCGGAACTTGGCTGGTTCGCTCGAGAAGCGCTGCGCCTGCTGGACGAGCTGCGGGTGACCCACGGCCGGCTGGACGTCCCGGTCCCGATCGGCGAGCTCGGTGGCACCCTGCGCGTCGAACTGAACCACGCCGACCCTGCGGTGCTGCCCGCCGGTTTCCGTACCGAAACCAACGACTCCCGGATCTTGGCCTGCGCGCTGAATCTGGTTGCCGACGGTCGTGACGTCACGCTGGTCACCAAGGACATGCCGCTGCGGGTGAGGTCAGGCGCGGTCGGGTTGCCTGCCGACGAGTACCGCGCGCTGGACGTGGTGCCGTCAGGCTGGACCGGGATGAGCGACGTCGAGGTCGGGCCTTCGGTGCTAGAGGAGCTCTACAAGGCGGGGATCGCCGATCTCGCCGAGCACCCTGAGGTCGCTGATCTGCCATGCCACACCGGTTTGCGGCTACTTGCGGGGACCGCGACGGCGCTGGGCCGGATCACCGCGGACAAGCGCGCCCGGCTGGTCCGCGGGGACCGCGAGGCGTTCGGGCTGCGCGGCCGCTCAGCTGAGCAGCGGATCGCGCTGGATCTGCTGCTCGACCCCGGTGTCGGCATCGTGTCACTCGGCGGCCGGGCTGGGACCGGCAAGTCGGCGCTCGCGCTGTGTGCCGGCCTGGAGGCCGTGATGGAGCGCGGTGCGCACCGTCGGGTCGTGGTCTTCCGCCCGCTCTACGCCGTCGGCGGTCAGGAGCTGGGCTACCTGCCGGGCAGTGAGAACGAGAAGATGCAGCCCTGGGCGCAGGCGGTGTTCGACACCCTCGGCGCGGTCGCCTCGCAGGAGATCATCGATGAGGTGATCGACCGCGGCATGCTCGAGGTGATGCCGTTGACCCACATCCGCGGCCGGTCCCTGCACGACAGCTTCGTGATCGTCGACGAGGCCCAATCGCTGGAGCGCAACGTGCTGCTCACGGTGCTGTCCCGGCTGGGCACCGGGTCGCGGGTGGTGCTCACCCACGACGTCGCGCAGCGAGACAACCTGCGGGTGGGCCGCCATGACGGGGTCGCCGCGGTGATCGAGAAACTGAAGGGCCACCCGCTGTTCGCCCACGTCACCCTCACCCGGTCGGAGCGCTCACCGATCGCAGCCCTGGTCACCGAGATGCTGGAGGATTACGCGCACTGACCGCGTTGGCCGCTCTTCAAGGACTACCAACCCGCATGCGGGCTGCCGTGAACAGCGGCCAACCTCATACCTGCCCCGGGTCCGGACGACGCCCGAGCTCCGCTCCGAAGAGGTCCCCCGAACTGGTCAAGGGCATCGAGTACCTGCTGGAAACAGCGTGTCGCCTTCTCGTAGCACCTTTGCAGCCGGTGCACGGTGCCAAGCCTGCGCAGCGCCGCTGCCTCGCTGCGGCGATCAGCCAGCTCGCGCAGGTAGGTCAGGGCGTTTTCCAGGCGGGGTAACGGCTCGTCGACGTGGCGGTCCTGGTGGACAGCCCTCATCCGCCCGGTGGCCTTGATCTGCCGGTTGGGCACGGTCTGATCATGGTGGTTGCCGGCGGCGCCGCACGCCCTGAGGGTCTGCGCGAAGCCTTCCAGCGCCTGGTCGAGGCGGTGCTGGAGCCGGGGCAGCTCGCCCAGAGCGTCCAGAGCCACCCCTTCCCGCCCGCCGCTGACCGCTCGTCGGGCGCCCGCGAGAATGAGCTCGCAGACGTGCCGCCAGTCGTCGTAGTACCCACGAACGAGGAAGAACCTGGCGAGGCGGACGCCCAGCGCCCAACCGAGCTGGTCCGATTCGACCGAGTAAGCCTGGACGACGGCGCCGACCAGGGCAGCCCTTTCGGCCTTGAACCAGCCGGAGGGGTCGGTGATCACAGAGCTGACGACCGACTCGTCCGGTCGCCAGCAGGTCCCGGGTTCGAAGGTCACGGCGAAGGCGGAACTGGCCGTGCACCGTCCGGCCTCCTCGGCCAGGGTCAGCCAACCACCGAACGCCCGGTCCAACGCCGCGAGCCGGTCGGCTTTCGGCTCCTCCGCGGCGACCAATTCCCGGGCGTAGGCGCGCAGCAGGTCATGGAAGCGGTAACGCAGCGCTCCGGTGGCATCTCGCCCGGCCACGTCGAGCAGCTGCATGTCGACCAGGGTGTCGACCAGCTCCTCGGCCGTGGTCTGCGGGATGTCGAGCAGAGCTGCGGTGACCCAGGGGGCGAAGTCGCGGGTCTCGAGCAGTGAGAGCCGCCGGAAGGCGCGCCGGGCCGTCGCGTCCAGGCTGTCGTAGCTCAGCGCGAGGCTGGCCCGCACTTCCAGATCTCCGAGCCGCAGCTTGTCAAGCCGGTGGTGTTCGTCGGCCAGGTCAGCCTCGAGGCGGTTCAACCGCCAGTGTGGCCGGGCGCCCAGCCGCGCTCCCGCGATCCGGACGGCCAATGGCAGGAACCCGCAGAGCCGCACGATCTCCCTGGCCGCCCCTGGTTCCGCCGCCACCCGCAGCGGCCCAGCAACCCGGGCCAGCAGCTCGACGGCCTGGTCGGGTTCGAGGATGTCCAGGTCGACCAGCCGGGTGCCGTTCAGGCCCGCCATCCGTGCCCGGCTGGTGACCAGCACCGTGCAACCGGGGGTGCCTGGCAACAGCGGCCGCAGCTGAGCCTCGCACGCCGCGTTGTCCAGCACGATGAGCAGTCGCCGGTCAGCCAGCCGGCTGCGATACAAGGCTGCGCGTTCCTCGACGTCGTCAGGGATCGCGGTGCGGTCCACCCCGAGCGAACGCAGGAAACGGGCCAGCACGTCCGCCGGTGCCAGCGGGCGGCCCTGCACACCACGGAGGTTCACGAACAGCTGCCCGTCGGGGTAGTGGACCCGTAGCCGGTGCGCGGCGTGTACCGCGAGAGTCGTCTTTCCCACCCCAGCCTTGCCGGTGATCGCGACGAGCGGCGCTCCGCGCCGATCCGCGGCGGCTGCCAGGTGCCGGATCGTGGCGAGCTGGGTCTTTCGCCCGGTGAAGTCTGTGATGTCGGCAGGCAGCTGCGCTGGGGTGATCGCGGGCGTCGTCGGGGTCTCCAGCACCGGGTCGCCGGTGAGGATCGCGTGCTCCAGGCGTTGCAGCTCGGTGCCGGGCTCCAGCCCGAGCTGTTCGACCAGGGCACCCCGGGTTCGGTGATAGACCTCCAGCGCCTCGGCTTGCCGGCCGGCCTGATACAGCGCGGTCATCAGCAACCCCTGCAGCCGTTCCCGCATCGGGTGGCGCGCCGCTAGTTCGACCAGTTCTGGAATGATCACATTGGCGTGACCGCAGGCCAGCTCGGCGGCGTAGAGCTGGGCAAGGCCGGCCAGCCGACGCTCGGTCAGCCGGTCGGCTTCGGCACGCAGCAGCGCCAGGTCGGTGACGTCGCTGAAGGGTTCACCGCGCCAGAGCCCGAGCGCGGCGCGCAGCCGTGCAACAGCGCGTGCCGGCTCCCCGACATCGGTATCCTCGGCGAGCGCGGTCTCGAATCGCTCGGCGTCAAGCTCACCAGGATGCACCTGCAGCGTGTAACCGCCGTGCTCGAAGCGGATCCGCGCCGGATCTCCCAGGATGCAGCGCAGCCGATGCACGTGTAGCTGGAGCTTCTTGGCCGCGCGCGGGTCTCGCTGGCCGGCCCAGAGCGCATCCACCAGAACGTCCACCGGCACCGGCGTGTTCGCCCGCGTGAGCAACACCCCGAGCAGCGTG
>JBOHFU010000016.1:0-18868 GCA_050699675.1 Pseudonocardiaceae bacterium | reverse complement strand
CTGCGCAAACGTACACCCGACGCGGGAGTTGCCGCCTGGTTCGACTCGGTCGATTCCCGGCAGCTGTATCTCAGCGTGCTCACCGTCGGGGAGATCCGGCAGGGAATCTGCCGGCTGCAACGGCGTGACCGGGCCCAGGCAGCGGTCTTCGACCAGTGGCTCGCGGGTCTGTTGCGCGGCTACTCCGACCGCGTCGTCCCGATCACCGCCGAGGTAGCCGAGGAATGGGGCAGGCTCAACGTTCCCCATCCGGTTCCCGTCGTCGACGGCCTGCTGGCCGCCACCGCGAAGGTGCACGACTGGACGCTCGTCACCCGCAACATCAGCGACGTCGCCACCACCGGCGCGCGGCTGCACAACCCGTTCACGGGCGCCCTCTAAGGCCACATGATGTCACTGTCTGTGACCTCCGGAGAAGGAGTGCCGCAGTTGGTGAGGTCGACTTCCGGTCTCAGACGGTGAGCAGGCGAACTGGGTACTCGGCGGCGCTGGCGAGCTTGCCGAGGTCCTTGGGATCAGATGTGAGCACGGCGGCGTTGTGCTCGATAGCCGCGACGATCACGGCCGCGTCAACGACGTCGGATGTGCCGCTGCGGGCCAGCAGGCGCCCGACGTCTTCGCCTGTCTGCTCGGTGAAAGAAAGCAATGCGCACAAGCGGCGCATCATCCGCGCCGGATGCTGACGGGCGCGGTTTCGCCAGACCTGGGCGAGTACCACGGTAGGCAGGTAGGGTCGGTAACCGTCGTCGAATGCCTTCACGCAGCTACGGAAAGTCTCACCGCGGGGATCCGTCTCGATGTCGATGAGCGCACCGGCGTCGAGGACTAGACGACTGCGCTGGCTCATCCGGCGTGTCGCTGGGGTTCAGCAGGAAGTTCGCCGCGCAACCGCGCCAGAGCGGTCATCCGGGCGGCCGCCTCGTCGGCGGTCTCCCACTGCCCGACACCGGCTTTGTCCAGCACCAAGCTGGGGCCCCGCCGCCGCGCCTACGAGATGATCCGTCGGACGGCGGCCTGACGATCGGGGTGGAAGCGGGACGGCGGTCTGGCCCCACACGAGAAAACCCGGCCCACGAGGGACCGGGCGAGTGATGGATTCCATTGTATCTGCTGATCTGGCTTCGTCAACTGCCTACCAGTCGACCGGACGACTGTAGATGCCCACCGGATCGGGAAGCTGCGAAGACAAGAAGTCGGCGGAACTCATTGTTCGCCACCAGTGGCCGCCCACACCCTCATTCTGGGAACCGCTCAGCGCACTACCGGGTCTACCCGGCCGCGGACACCGTTGAGATCACCCTTGGCGGCCCCAACGGACTGGACCTGCAGATGAGCGAGGCCGGCCTGCGCCACTGCGTCACGACCTTCACCAACGCCCTCAACGAATTCGCCGCCGCCACTACCCGCCTCCCGCATTCAGCGGGCTCAGCGGGGTAAACGAGGTGCGAATAACCCCGCTGAGCCCGCTGAATGCGGGAGGCGGGGGATCAGAGAGTGGTGAGGCGGGAGATGGCGGCTAGGGGGACCGGTAGCCAGAGGGGGCGGGCGTTGTGTTCGTAGCCGACTTCGTAGACGGCCTTGTCGAGCTGGAAGGCGCGCAGTAGGACGGCCTGCTCCCGGGGGTCGGGCGCGACTTGGGCGTAACCGTCGCAGAACGCGTCCCGATTGTGGGTGGTCCAGGCCAGCGCCGCGGGGGCGCGTTGCTGTGGGTCGGTGTCGCCCAGCCACAGGTGATGGGCGGCATACTCGAAGGACTGCAGCATCCCGGCGACATCGCGCAGGGGTGAATCGGGGGCGATCCGCTCGGCCAGCGGTGCCATCGGCTCGCCCTCGAAGTCGATCAGCACCCAGCCGGTGACACTGCGCAGCACCTGGCCAAGGTGCAGGTCGCCGTGCACTCGCTGGACCATCACCGGGCCTGCCAGCCCGCGCACCGCGTCGAAGGTCGCCCGCAGCGCAGGGCCGAAGGCGGACAGCTCGGGCACCTGGGCTAGCACCCCGTCGAGCCGGTGGTGCATGCGGTCGGCCAGCGCGTCGAGGTAGCCGGCCGGTGCCGGGGAGCTGCCCAGGGCGGTGGCCAAGTCGGCGTGCACGGTGGCCACCGCGTGGCCCAGCCGGTGCGCTTCGGAGGCGAAGTCGCCGCCGACGTCCCCGGGCTGAGGGTGCTCTGCCGGGCCGGGTGTACCGTCGGCCAGCAGATCCTCGGCCAGTAGGTCCCGCAGGCTCACGGTCGCCATCGCCCAGCCGTCGGCGGTGCCGCGTAGGAACTCGGTGAGCATCCCGAAGGTGGCCACGTCGCTGTCGCTGTCCCTGTCGTCGCTGCTACCCAGCGGGCCCTCGATGCTGCCCAGCGGCGCGGCGATGTGGTTACAGCCCACGGTAGCCAGTGCGCGATGCAGCTCCAGGTCAGGGCTGGCGCCGGCGGCCAGCTTGCCGATCAGCTTGAGGATGTAGGTCTGCCCGTACACCAGCGAGGTGTTGGACTGCTCCCCCCCGACCGGGCGGGAGCGCAGCTCAGTGTCCAGTGTGACGCCTGGCTCAGTGGTGAAGCGCAGCCCATCCATCTCGGCGCCCTTGGCCATCAGGTCCAGCAGGATGGCGGTGAGCTCCGGGTCGTGCACCGCCTGGTACACGGCGCAGTCCCCGACTGAAGCCACCCAGGCGTGCCCGAGGGTATCCGGAAGGTCGCTACGCACCCCGAGCAGCAGCTGGTAGCGATCCGGGTGCGGCTCATCCTGATCAACCTCGAAAACGGCGTGCACCAGCCGAGGATCCGTCCCGCCGAGATCGGTGGCGCGTACCGGGGTGACGGCCAGCACCGGGCGGCCCTTGCCGGCGAACCAGCGCTGCTCGGGCAGCATCGCCGCCAGCGAGTCGGTGATCTGCGCGAGCAGGTCAGTCGCACTGATCATGCGTCACGCTCTCTGTCGGGAAGGATGATCTGAAACCAGTAGAAGCCGTGTCCCGGCAGCGTGAGCAGGTAGGGCAGGTCGCCGATCGGTGGGAAATGCACGCCGCCGGTCAGCTCGACCGGGACGCCGCCCGCGTGTTCGGACAGGTCGAGCTCCACCGGCTGCGGGAAGCGGGACAGGTTGTTCACGCAGATCACGAGATCATCGCCAGTGCTGTGGTTGCCGGCGTGGTTGCGGTGGTAGGCCAGCACGCTGGGGTTGGACGAACCGAGTTCGGTGAAGTCGCCCAGCCCGAACGCCGGGTGCTCACGACGCACCTGGATCATCCGCCGGGTCCAGTTCAGCAGCGACTGTGACGAGTTCGACTGCGCCTCGACGTTGATCGCCTGATACCCGTATACCGGGTCCATGATCACCGGCAGGTAGATGCGACCCGGGTCACAACTGGAGAAACCCGCGTTGCGGTCCGGGGTCCACTGCATCGGCGTGCGCACCGAATCCCGGTCGCCAAGCCAGATGTTGTCCCCCATCCCGATCTCGTCGCCGTAGTACAGCACGGGGGAACCGGGCAGCGACAGCAATAGCGCGGTGAACAGCTCTTGCTGGTTTCGGTCGTTGTCCAGTAACGGCGCCAGTCGCCGCCGAATGCCGATGTTGGCCCTCATCCGGGGATCCGAAACGTACTCGGCATACATGTAGTCGCGCTCCTCGTCGGTGACCATCTCCAGGGTCAGCTCGTCGTGGTTGCGCAGGAAGATTCCCCACTGGGCGCCGGACGGAATGGGTGGCGTCTGGGCCAAGATCTCCGAGATCGGGAACCGGGACTCCCGGCGGACGGCCATGAAGATGCGCGGCATCAACGGGAAGTGAAATGCCATGTGAGCTTCGTCACCGCCCACGGCGGCGTCGCCGAAGTACTCCACCACGTCAGCTGGCCACTGGTTGGCCTCGGCCAGCAGCACCCGTTCCGGATATTCGTCGTCGACCACCTTGCGGCAGCGTTTGAGGAACTCATGAGTGCGCGGCAGATTCTCGCAGTTAGTCCCCTCCTCCTCGAACAGGTAGGGCACCGCGTCCAGCCGGAAGCCGTCGATGCCGAGATCCAGCCAGAACCGCAGCACGTCGATCATCGCCTCGCCGACCTCAGGGTTCTCGTAGTTGAGGTCGGGCTGATGGGAGAAGAACCGGTGCCAGTAGAATTGTCCGCGCACCGGGTCATAAGTCCAGTTCGACGCCTCGGTGTCGACGAAGATGATCCGCGCGTCCGGGTAGGCCGTGTCCTTGTCACTCCAGACGTAGAAGTCGCCGTAGGGCCCGTCCGGATCCCGGCGGGACTCCTGGAACCAGGGGTGGACGTCGGAGGTGTGGTTCATGACCAGGTCGGTGATCACCCGAATGCCCCGCCTGTGTGCCTCGTCGAGCAGGACCACGAAGTCCTCGACGGTGCCGAACTCGGGCAACACAGCCCGGAAGTCGGAGATATCGTAACCGCCATCGCGCAGCGGGGAGGCGTAGAAGGGCGGCAGCCACAGGCAGTCAACCCCCAGCCACTCGAGGTAGTCCAGCTTGCTAGTCAGCCCGATCAGGTCGCCGGTGCCATTGCCGTCATGGTCCCTGAACGCCCGAACCAGCACCTCGTAGAAGACCGCCCGTTTGTACCAGTGCGGGTCTGCAGGGGCGGCCTTCGCGTGCTCGAAGTCATCGGCCTGCGGTTCGACCAGGTGCCCGTCGGGCAGCACCGCTTCACCGGTGTGCGGGACCCCTTCCAGGTCGGGATTGGACTCGATGCGGAGATCGGCGGACATCTGATACGACCTTCGTAGGAGGGTGAACGAGGTGTGCCGCGCTGCAAGGAAGTTTTCAACCGACCGCACCAGTCGTACCGGTCCGGGCCCGGCAGCGCAAAAGGAACTTCGCTACCGTGCTTTGTCTATGTGCTCGCGCGAAGGGATGAGCAATGTTTGAACGGGGGGTGCCGGTGCGGCGGCTGCCGGCTTGGACGTGGGCTGGGCAGAGCCCTACCTGGCGGGAGGCTCGGCCCGGTTTGATCGAGGCGGCGCTCAAGAGGGCGCAGGCTCGGTCGTCGGGCAACTGGTACGTGCTCGCCGCGAGCCGGGAGATCCGCGACGACCGGCCCTTCGGGCGCACCATCGCGGGTATCGAGGTGGTGGCCTGGCGCACGTCCGACGGTGCGCTGCACGTCGGCCCCGGGGAGTGCCCGCACCTGGGCGCACCACTGTGCCGGGCGGCGGTGGCGGGCGGGGAGCTGGTGTGCCGCTGGCACGGCATGGCGATCGGAGCCCGCGGGGTGCCGGGATGGGACCCGTTCCCGTCGTACGATGACGGCGTGCTGGCCTGGGTGCGGCTGGACGCCGTGGGCGGGGAGGACCCGCTGCCCGCGCCGGTCCTGCATCGTCGGCCTGATCCGGCCACCAGCTTGGACGCGGTGTTCACCGGGATCGGGCGCTGCGAGCCCGAAGACGTGATCGCCAACCGGCTCGACCCGTGGCACGGCAGCTGGTTTCACCCGTATTCCTTCGTCGGGCTTCGGGTGGTCGAGGAACCCAGCGAAGACGTCGACCGGTTCGTGGTGGAGGTGGCGTTCCGGCTCACCCGGCGCTTCGGCGTTCCGGTGCGGGCCGCGTTCAGTTGTCCAGAACCCCGGACGGTGGTGATGGACATCCTCGAAGGGGAAGGCGCCGGAAGCGTCGTCGAAACCCACGCCGTGCCTTTAGGCGTCGACGATGCCGGTCATCCGCGGACCGCGGTGATCGAGGCGTCGATCGCCAGCTCATCTCGCCCGGGGTTCGCTGTCGCCCGCCGCGGGGCGCCGCTGATGCGCCCGGCCATGCGCTGGGCCGCCGCCCGGCTGTGGCGGGACGACCTGGCCTACGCGCAACGCCGCTACGAACTACGCACCACCGGCCGCTGGCCAGGCTGATCTCAGCGAGCAGCTCAATCCTCGCGGTGGGCTCGGACGTACTCCTCGAGCTGGCGGGCCTGCTCGTGCTCACCCAGCGTGTGCAGGTTGAGTGCGAGGTTGTGGGCTGAGTTCAGGGTAGCTGGGTGGTCTTCGCCCGCCTGCGCCGCCGGCCCGATGGCTTAGCAGGATCGTTTGCACCAGCCGATGCAGCTGTATGCCTTCAGTGCCGACCCGGGCCAGCGCCCGTCGCCGCAGCGTCCGAGTCAGGCCGGCGAAGGCGAGTGGGTCCCTGGCGGAGGGGGTTAATGATTCGGGCAGCAGGTCGGGGCGGGCGGTGAACAGGGTGGACGGGATCGGCTCGGGCGCTAGGTGGGCGCCCAGGGTGAGCAGATCCAGCGCGGCTGGTTCGTCGATGGCGAGGCGGTCGAAGGCCACCTGGTAGCTGGCGGCCAGCGAGGCCCGGTAAGTCACCGGTGCCCCGTGCGCGAGCACCTCTGCGGCGCGGCTGGTCAGCAGCGCCAGGTACTCGTCGACCGTTGAGCCGGTCTCAGCCAGGAACGCCGCTGCTTGCTGGACCGCCAGCGGCAGGTCCTCTAGCGCCTCGGCGACGCGCTCGGCGACGGGCTCCCACAGTCGTGGCACCCGTTGGCGCAGCAGGCTGATCGACTCCTCCCGGGTGAACACGTCCACCGGCACCGGGGTGGCGAGCTCGTGCCAGTCCGGGTTGCGGGAGGTGATCAGTACATGGCCGGTACCGCCCGGTAGGTAACCGGCTAGTGCCTCCGGATCGTCGGCGTTGTCGTAGATCAGCAGCCAGCGTTGTTGGCCATGCAACGCACCGAGCAGCCGGGATACCGCCGACGAGGCCGGATCGGTGGCGTCGGCCAGGCCGAGAGTGCGGGCGAGTTCGGCCAGTCGGTCCGGAATGAGCGCGGGTTCCTCCGACGGCACCCGCCACACCACGTCGTAGTCCTCGCCACAGCGGTGCGCGTACTCGATCGCTAAGGCGGTCTTGCCGATCCCGCCCATGCCGTGCAGGGCTTGCACCACGCTGGCGCCGCCGGACCGCAGGGAATCCCGCACCCCGTCCAGCAGGTCGTCACGGCCGGTGAATGCCGGGCTGCGGGCAGGCACATTCCAGACCCGCCCGGGACGTCCTGCATCCGAACGGGCCTGCGGCAGATCGCGCAACCCCTGGAACAGCGCCTCGCTGAGTCCCTCAGGGGTGGTGACCGTTGCCATTACCAGCCCGCTCTCGGCGGTCAGGCGGGCTCGGAATGCCTCCTGCCGAGCGGCGTGCTTCACGTCGACGAATAGGTCCTTCGGGCCTTCCGCTTCGTCGCCGAGCAGCAATACCAGCCGGGCGAGGCCCGCTTCGCCGGCCGTCTCGAACTCCAGTTCCGTATAGGACAGCTCCGGGCGGTCCCGCACTGGTGAGCCGTACCGGAACCCGACCAGCGCGACGTACACATCCGCGTCGAGCACAGCCTCCCGGCACACCTGCGCTGGCTGCTCATCTCGCGGGCCGAAATACGTCATGTCGCTGATGGCGTCGCCGGCCCTGGTCACGGCCCGCTCCGCGGCCGCGACGAACGAGCGTCCGGCGGGGAGCCGCCGTAACTCGGAGGTGTGGCTCAGAAACACCCGCCGTGGCCGTGACACGACAAGATCTCACCTCTTGCCGCAGTCAGGAACAAGAGCGGGTCTTAGCCGAAGCGGGCTGCGGCGGCCCGCAGCGGGGCGAGCCGGCCCCGGATGGGGACCGTCCACAGCGGGTGCCCGCGCAGCCCCCACCTGCCCAGCAATGCGTCCGCGGCGAGGAACCCGCTGGTCGCGGCACGTTCCATCAGCGCAACCGGAAGGTCTACCCGGGTAAGGTCCCCGGCGAGCACCACGGCCGGGTCAGGAGTGGTGACGGTGGGCCGGTCGGCGAACGTTCCGGGGGCGAACAGCGGGCAGTCGGCCTGCAGTTCGTGCCGCTCGTCGACGATCGTGGCGGCGCTGGTTTCCGGGTAGATCCGCCGTAGCTCCTCGACCATCTGGCGTTTGGCCTGCGCCGGGTCTCCGGCCAACGCGTAGGCGTGCAGCTCCACCACCGAGCCGCCGGTGCGGCGCGCCCATCGGGCCGCCTCGCCCTCGAAGCGCTCCAGCACGCTGACGTTGTCCAGCGGCCCGAAGCCACTGGTGCCCAGGAACCCGGGCCGTTGCGGGCGCACCGGGCGGTCCAGCCACAACCGGGAGACCAGAAACGGCGGGGCAGTGCGCAGCCGCGCGATACGTGCCCGCCAGTCGGGCTCGCCGAGTTCGGGCGACGCGACGAGCAGCTCTTGCAACCCGCGCACGTCGGCGGCGACCACCACCGCATCCACCTCTGCCGGTTCGCCGCCGGCCCGCACCGCGAAGCGGCGGTCCTGCCCGGGCGCCACCTCCTCGACGGCCACACCGGTGCACACCGCCACGCCAAGCTCGGCCAGGTAGTCGCCCATCGGTTCCCACAGGGCCTGCGGGAACGGTTCGGTGGGCACGTCGAAGACCAGGCCCTCGGCCGAGCCCAGGAAGTAGATGTGGAACATCGTGGCCAGCTCGGCTGCCGACAGCTCCCGGGGATCGGCGAAGAAGCTGCGGGAGAATACCGAGAACGCCAGGTGCCGGGCCGCTTCCGGGAAACGCACCCGCTCCAGGAACGTCATCGCATCCTGGTCGTCCAGCCGCCGGTAGACCTCCGGCACCGACACGTCGACCAGCGGTAGCGCGGCCACCGCGTCGATCCGGGTGATCAGGTCCCGCCACCGGAAGGTGGGGCTGGCCAGCGCGAAGGCCAGCGCGTTCCACGGTGGTGTCCGGGGCAGCCCGGCGAAGGTGTCGCGATGCCCGCCGGCATCGATCAACGGGTAGTCCGCCAGTGGCGTCAGCGCCCGGTCGAGCGGATCGGCCCGGCGTAGCAGTGCGCGCAGGTTGTAGTACTGCCGGAAGAACGCATGGAACCCGCGGCTCATGGTGACCGTGGACCCGTCGGCCAGCGTCGTCGGCCAGCCGCGCAGCCGGCCGCCGAGCTGCTGCTCACGCTCCAGTAGCTGCACCTGCACGCCGCGCTCGGCCAGCGCCACAGCGGCCGCGATGCCGGCGATCCCGCCGCCCACCACGGCAACTCGGGGGGGCTGCCCATCGGGTCGAAGCTGCCCGCCCCGCGGCGGGTGCAGTACAGCCCGACGGTCCCGCCCGGGCCGCTGGCCGTTGCCGTATCGCGGGGTCACTCGTCCCAGTGTCACGCGCCCCGCCCGGCCACGACGGTGTGCACGATGCCGCGTTCCCAACCCGGCATCGTGGCGATCCGGGTATCGGCCAGGCCGTGCCCGCGTAGCCGGCCGGCCAGCGCGTCAACGGTGTCGAAGCGAAGCACGCTGCGCCACAGATAGCGGTAAAGCGCGGCCCGCCCGGTGACCAACTTCCCGGCGGGGATGATCACGGCCCAGCTCACCGCGGTCCAGATCGCCCGGCTGCGCAGCCGGCCGTCCAGCGCGTAGTCGTGGATCGCCAGCGGCGCCCCTGGCGCGAGCAGGTCGCGCAGTCCGGCCAGTACCGGGTCCGGGTCGGGCAGGTTGCGCACCAGATAAGCGGCGAAAATCCCGTCGAACGGGCCATGAACCCCGGCCGCCGCCAGCTCCTCAGCCCTCGAGTGCACGAACGACACCCGCAGCGGCCATTCGGCCTGCCGGGCCCGGGCGAGCATGCCAGCAGACGCGTCCACAGCGGTGATCGTGGCCTGGGGTGCCGCCGCGAGCAGCGCAGCCGTCGACGCCCCGGTCCCGCAGCCCAGATCCAGCAGGTGCAACCCTGCCCCGTCCCCGGGAAGCTGCATCCGGCGGGCGGATCGAGCCAGATTCTCGTGATAACCCGGGCTGGCCGCCACCAACCGGTCGTAACTCGCTGCGGCAACATCGAACTCGCTCGGCACGTCGATCGTCACGGAGGCAGCGTAACTGTGGAGAACTTGTGAGTGGCGATGCGACTCAGGACTCGTATCGCCACTCACGGGCGCCGCAGGCGCAGAATGTGAGCGACGGTCCGCCAGGGTTCGAGTTGCACGTAGTTGGTCTGGCCCCAGTTGTAGGTCTCACCGCTGATCTCGTCGTACACGGCGAAGCGGTCCTGCCAGTCCATCCCCAGCGCCGGCAGGTCCAGCCGCACCGTCGCGCTCACGGTGGTGTAGGGCTCCAGCGTCACCACGCAGATGACGGTGTCACCGGTGGACGGGTCGGTCTTGGAGTACGCCAGCAGCGACTCATTGTCGGTGTGATGGAAGCGCAGGGTGCGCAGCTGCTGCAGTGCGGGATGCGCCCGGCGGATCGCGTTGAGCCGGGTGATCCACGGTTCCAGGGATCGGCCTTGGGCCAGCGCGGCTGCGAAGTCCCGCGGGCGCAGCTGGTACTTCTCGCTGTGCAGATACTCCTCGCTACCCGGGCGCACTGGTCTGTCCTCGAAGAGCTCGAAGCCGGAGTAGACCCCCCAGGAGGGGGACAGCGTGGCGGCCAGCGCGGCGCGGATGGCGAACATGCCAGGACCGCCGTGCTGCAGCGACTCATGGAGGATGTCGGGAGTGTTGACGAAGAAGTTCGGTCGCACTTCGTCAGCTCTGGACGCCAGCTCCATCGCGTAGTCGGTGATCTCCTGCTTGCCGGTGCGCCAGGTGAAGTAGGTGTAGGACTGGGTGAAGCCCAGCCGGGCCAGCCCGTAGAGCCGGGCCGGGGTGGTGAACGCCTCGGATAGGAACAGCACGTCCGGGTAGCGTTCCTTGACCTGCCAGATCAGCCATTGCCAGAAGTCTGGGGGTTTGGTGTGCGGGTTATCCACCCGCAGGATCCGGACCCCGCGCTCCACCCAGAACAGCATCACCCGCAGCATCTCGGCGTAGATTCCGCGGGGGTCGGAGTCGAAATTGAGCGGGTAGATGTCCTGGTAGCGCTTGGGCGGGTTCTCCGCGTAGGCGATCGTCCCGTCCGGACGGGCGGTGAACCATTCGGGGTGCTCCTTGGCCCACGGATGGTCCGGGGCGCAGTTCAGCGCGAAATCCAGCGCAACCTCCATGCCGAGCTCGCCAGCCCTGGCGACGAAGGCCTCGAAGTCGTCAAAGGTGCCCAGCCAGGGGTGCACCGCATCGTGCCCGCCATCGATCGAACCGATCGCCCATGGCGAACCGAGGTCGTCGGGTCCGGCGTCGGGGGTGTTGTTGGCGCCCTTGCGGTTCACCTCGCCGATCGGATGGATAGGCGGCAGGTACACCACGTCGAAGCCCATCCCGGCGATCCGGTCCAGCTCGCGGGTGGCGGTCGCGAAGGTTCCGTGCACCGGGTTGCCCTGAGCGTCCCAGCCCCCGGTGGATCGTGGGAACAGCTCGTACCAGGAGCTGAACAGCGCCTGGGGGCGATCCACCCACACTTTGTGCGTGCCGCCCCGGGTGACCAGGTCACGGATCGGGTCGGCGTCCAGGATCTGGGTCACCGGCGCTGCGAGCGCAGGCCCTACCCGCTCGTCGAGGGGGCGTCCGGCATCCCGCAACGCCGCCGCCGCGGCGGTCAGCACCGCCCGGTTGAGCCGCTGGCTGCCCCGGCGGGCCGCTCGATCCAGCAACCGGGCGCCGACGTGCAGGTCGTTGTCCAGCTCGGCCTCACCCTGGCCGGCGTCGATCTTGACGTCGATCGCGTGCCGCCAGCTCGTCCACGGGTCGGCCCAGGCGTCTACCCGGAAGGTCCACCAGCCCACCTGGTCGGGCACCACGGTCGCCGCGAACCGGTCGGTGCCCGGTTCCCCGGGTAGCATCCTGATCTGATGGCCCGGCCCGTCGCCGGGACCTCGCCAGACCACCGTGGCGGCCACCGCATCATGCCCCTCGCGCCACACCACGGCCGAGACCGGAACGTGCTCCCCGACCACCGCCTTGCTGGGATATCTCCCGCACGCGACCGTAGGCGTCACATCGTCGATGGCGATCCGACCACTCACCGGCTGCCCTCTTCCCCGTCGGCTCCCAGACCCCTCCACAGTCTGCCGGTAGCGGTGGTCTGGTGCGCGCCCGATGTGATGGATTCGTGACTGCAACCTGCCCACGTCACCGGACCGCGTGACCGCGTTCTGGATGCAGACAACCATGGCCCCGCTAGCGGGGCCGCCCATGAGGGATGAAACTTCGGCGCACCAGCACCATTGGCCTCATCCGCACCTAGTTTCGTCTCAGACTGCAAGTAATTCGGACGCCCATAACCGCGTTCTGCCTCCAGAACGCAGGCTGGCGCCACGCCGAGAGCCGGGCGATGTCGACTGCGAGGTATCGCTGGATATTCGCGTGGTGTCCACGACGACGGCGACGAAGATCGAGCGGTCCGGCCTGATGATCCGAGCCGCACTGGCCGAAGTGGCTGCCGGGGAACGCGTGACTGGAGATCGCTCGCCACCAGTACGCGGTCGCGCTCACCACACTGCAGTCTTGACTCTACCCACGCCGGTGAGCTGGAGCGGAGGATGCTGGCATGAGCATGGTCGACGTATTCGCACTGTGCGAAAAGCTCACCGACGAGGCGTTCCGACTGGAGACGCGGCAGCGCTACAACGTGCCCTACGAGGAACCACTTATCCGCGCCTTCGAGGAGGGCGGGCCGCAACCGGAGAACGAGTCCGTAACTCAGCATATAGAGTCGGTGAACTCATTGCGTGCGGCAGGCAAGCGCGACTACCGGGTGCATGTGCTGGAGTTGCCACTTACCCCCTACTTGCGCTACGAGCTGGACGCCTACCGGGACAACGTGGAGACTGGGGAGGAGATCTTCATTGCTGACCGGGCCTGGCATCCCGATCTTGCGAAGCTGACCGAGGACTTCATGCTGCTCGACGGTGACACCGATCACGCCAGCGTGGTGTGGTACCGCTACGACAACAATGACGAACTGTTCGCCAGGGACCAAAGCTACGACGCAGCGGACATTGAGGTCTGCCGACGGCACCGCGATCTGGCGATGGCCTACGCTGTGCCGTATGCAGAGTTCATCCGCAGGATTGGCTTCTGCTGATGCACCTGTCCCGTGTGGCGGTCATCCGGGGTCGACGGATCTTCATGGAGTTTGTGCGCGAGCTGGAACGGAGGATGCGGCCATGAGCATGGTCGACGCGTTCGCGCTAGTGGAGAAGGTTGCCGAGGAGGCATTCCGGCTAGAGGTGCGGCAACGCTACAACGTGCCGTATGAGAATCCGCTAATCCAGGCTTTCGAGGAGGGCAGACCACAACCGAAGTCCGATTCCATGGACCGGCACTGTGCGGTCACCCGCGCGCTACTTGCAGCCGGTAGACGAAGGTATCGGGTGCACGTCATCGAGCTGCCGCTCACCCTGTACCTGCGCTACGAGCTGGACGGTTATCGGGAGAATATCGAGGCGGGGGAGGAGATCTTCATTGCCGACCGGGCTTGGCACCCCGATCTCGCCGAGTTGACCGAGGACTTCATGCTGCTTGACGGCGACACCGACCACGCCAGCGTGGTGTGGTACCGCTACAACGACAATGACGAGCTCGTCGCCAGGGATCACAGCGAGGACCCGGCGGACGTCGCGATCTCCCGGCGCCACCGTGATCTGGCAGTTGCGCATGCCGTTCCGTACGCGGGGTTCATCCGAGGGGTTAACCTCGCCTGATGCACCCGTTCGGGGAGCTGTCGAGTCAGCGGCGGCGGCTCGGCGAGGCGCTGCGGGCGTCCCGCGTCAACGCCGGGCTGTCCGGAGAGGCGCTTGCCGAACGGCTAGGGATCTCCCAGTCCCGGGTCAGCCGGATTGAGTTGGGTCAGCAGGCTGCTCCACCAGAGCTGGTGAGCCGCTGGGCAGAGGTGACCTGGGCACCGGAGGACCGCGGCGCGGAGTTGGTCAGGTTGGCCGAGGCCGCAGGCACCGAGGCGGTCGCGCTGCGTGCCGCGAGGCCCAGGGGTCTGGCACAACTTCAGCGTGACAGCTTGGAGTTTGAGGCCACCGCGAAGACCATCCTTGAATTCGATCCGGTGATCGTGCCTGGGTTGCTGCAGGTTCCGGAGTACGCCCGCCGGATTTTCACAGCCGGGAAACCCCTGTACGACACCGCCGAGATCGCTGCGGCGGTGGCAGGGAGGATGGACCGCCAGCTCGTGCTCTACGACGGAACCAACCGGTTTGCGTTCGTCATCACTGAGGCGGCGCTGCGCTGGTGGGTTGGGCCGCCACATGTCATGCTCGCCCAGCTCGACCGAGTCACCGCTCTCGCCGGGCTGGAGACCGTTCAAGTCGGGGTGATCCCGTTGGACACCGAGGTCGGCACCTGGCACGAGCACGGGTTCGCAGTGTTCGAGGACCGCCCCGACGACGATCCTGCTGTGACTATCGAGACCCAGACCAGCCAGGTGACTACCACCGATCCAGCCGAGGTCGCCTTCTACCGGGATGCATTCGTTCGGTTGCAGGAGGCCGCGTTGTACGGGCCTGAGGCCGACGCATTGCTGCGCCGGATTCGCGAGGGCCTGCTGCGCGCACAGTCCGGGCGTTGACCCGACGTGTGCCTTACCCGGGCGAGGCACTAACCAGCCTCACTGATGCACCCGTTCGGCGAGGTTCCCCGTGGTAAGCACAGTGGCCCCGCTACGGCGTGGCCTCGTGAGCTTGACCCTACCCATATTGATCTGGGACTATCGACGGGTACCCAGATGTACCCGGGTATCACGCAGTAGGGAGGCCGCATGATTGCCATACTGGGCGACGATCCGTTGTCCTCGGTGGGAGTGCGCAGCACGCCACGGACGGGTGGGCCGAGCAGTGCGACAAGCTGTCTGGCAACCAGGCCGCTGGTACTGCGCAGCCTCCAACCGGCCCCGGTCCGCGGTCTGCCGGAGTATGTGTATGACCCGCGGCGGCAGATTGCCACCGATCCCGCTGGTGATCCGTTGGGGCCGAACCTGAAGAAGGACTGGACCACCATCGAGGGAACCCACACTGACGGCGACGGCGGCGACAACGAAACTTACGGCTGGGAAGAGGCGTAGCGGGGGTGACGGTGCTCATCCTCGCCCAGGAGTTCGATCCCACGGCTGACGCGGTGGTGGGAGCGTTGGCGCAGCGCCAGATCCCGGTGTTCCGCACCGATCTCAGCGATTTTCCGAATCGGTTGCGGCTGGATGCGCAGTTGCGGGACGGACGGTGGTCAGGCCGGTTGTGGACCGATCATCGTGAGGTGGAGCTGGGCGGGGTGCGGTCGATCTGGAATCGCAACCCGTCGACCTACGCTTTCCCGGCTTCCATGACCGCCGCTGAGCAGGATTTCGCCTATCGGGAAGCCAAGCTGGGTCTTGGTGGGGTGCTGGCCTCGCTGGACGTGTTGTGGGCCAATCATCCGAATCGGTGCGCGGACGCGATCTTCAAGCCCTACCAGTGGAAAGTGGCCGCTGAGTGTGGTTTGCTCATCGCCGATACGGTGATCACCAACGATGCGGCCTCAGCGCTGCGTTTCGTGGATCGGCAGGATGCCACGATCACCAAGGCGTTGGGACCGTCCGGGATCACCGAGGACGGCCAGGTGAAGGTGGCCTACACCAGGCGGCTGACCGGCCACGACGTCGCCGATATCGACTGCGTGTCGGTCACCGCGACCACTCTGCAGCGGTTTGTCCCGAAAGCCTTCGAAGTGCGGCTGACCGTCATCGGACATAGGTGCTTCCCGATCGCGATTCACGCCGCCACCGAGAGCGCACACACAGACTGGCGATCGGATCCCTCGGCGCTGACCTACGAGTTCGTGCCGGTACCGGATAGCGTGGCGAACGGAGTGTCGCAGTACCTCAAGCGCATGAATCTCGCTTACGCGGGGCTGGACTTCGTGGTAACCCCGGACGAACGCTGGGTGATGCTCGAAGCGAACTCGGGTCCGCAGTTCGGCTGGCTGGAGGCGGCGACCGGTGCCCCGATGGTGGCCGCCTTGGCGGACCTACTGATGAAAGGGACCACATGAGCGCCATCGATGATTGGACTGAGTGCGCCGAAGCACTGCGGGACGAGTTGGTTGCTGCCGGCAAGCTGACCTCGCCGGAATGGCAAGCGGCGGTGCTGGCGGTACCGCGCCACGCGTTCGTACCCCAGTTCTACCAGCGAGGCACTGATCCTGGGCCGAGGAACTGGGAGCTGGTGTCCGCATCGTCACCAGACACCCGCGAACGCTGGTGGAATGAGGTGTGGGCAAACACCTCCCTGGTGACGCAACTGGGCCCGGTAGGTCGCTGGGGACACCAGGTTGTGACCGGTCCGTCGTCGTCCTCGTCGGCGCCGTCGCTGATGACTCGCATGCTTGAAGCGCTCGACATCCGCGACGGGCACCGGGTCCTGGAGATCGGCACCGGCAGCGGGTACAACGCGGCCCTGATGAGCCATCGCCTCGGCGACCAGAATGTGTTCTCCGTCGACGTGGACGCCGAGTTGGTGGAGTGCGCCCGAGACCGGCTCACGGCGCTGGGTTACCGACCGACGCTGGCTGCAGCCGACGGCGTGACCGGACTACCGCAGCATGCTCCCTACGACCGGATCATCGCTACCTGCGCGGTCTCCCGGGTGCCCTGGTCATGGGCCGAGCAGACCACCGAAGGCGGCCTCATCCTGGTCGACGTCAAGCCCAGCGCCTCCGTCGGCAACCTGGTGCTGCTGCGCCGCGAGACCGACCGGTTGGAAGGCCGTTTCGACTACGGCTACGCCACGTTCATGCACATGCGCACCCCGGCCTTCCCCACCGAACCCAAGGCACGACCCTCGCGCGACCACGACAAGGCCCAGAGAAGTACTACCACGCTCCGGACGGAACGTCTCTGGGAGAACGCCCCGCTGTGGTTCCTCCTGCACCTGTGGGAGGGCGGCCGGGTGGAGCACGGGTACGCGATGGACCCTGCCACCGGTCGTCCCGGCCCGGTGTTCTTTTCCAGCCAGGACGGCTCATGGTGTGAGCTGTCGATCGCGAGCGCGGACGGCACCCGCGAAGTCTGGGAAGGCGGCCCCGTCGACTGTGGGCGAACATCGAGGCGGCGACACAGTTCTGGCATCAACTGGGCGAGCCCGGATGGAGCCGGTTTGGCCTCACCGCCCGGTCCGATGACAAACAAGTGGTCTGGCTCGACGAGCCAACCAGTGGGAATCGCTGGTCTTTGCCACTCTAACGGCGAACGGCCCCGGCGGGAGAACCCGCGGTGTAGCCGCACCGCGGCCCGCCGAGGCCGACACCAGTCCCCTCGGTGAAGGAGCACCAATGCATGAGCAGCGTATCCGACTACGCCTAATACGGTTGACCTGCGCCGTCGACGGTCGCAGCCGCGCGGCAAGCCGAGCCGCCCGGCACCGGAGGCCAGGATCAACCGCACATTAACGATCCGTAAATTAGCCGCCCAGGGCGACGGTGAACTCCGGAGAGTCAACAGGTCGGCCTCGCCGCGGGATAGAGTCCGCCCGTGAGAGCACTGCGCCGGTTCACCGTCCGCGCCCAGCTACCGGGCACCTTGGCCCCGTTGGAGACCTTGGCCACCAACTTGCGGTGGACCTGGCATCCGCCTACCCAGGACCTGTTCGCCTCGTTGGACGAGCGCACCTGGCAGGCCGTCAACGGGGATCCGGTGCGGTTGCTCGGTGAGATCCCTACCGAGCGGCTCACCGCGCTGGCCACCGACGAGGCCGTGGTGAGCAGCACCCGGGCGCTTGCCGAGGACCTGCGGCACTACCTGGAGGAGCCCCGGTGGTACCAGCAGCGCCGCGAGGCTCTGCCTACTCTGCCTTCTTCGATCGCCTACTTCTCGATGGAATTCGGCGTGTCGGAGGTGCTGCCGTTCTACTCCGGTGGCCTGGGTGTGCTGGCCGGCGACCACCTCAAGGCTGCCTCGGACCTCGGGGTGCCGCTGATCGGGGTTGGGCTGCTCTACCGCTCGGGCTACTTCCGGCAGTCGCTGTCGCTGGACGGCTGGCAGCTGGAGCACTACCCGGCGCTGGACCCGCAGGGCCTGCCGCTGCACCTGGTGGCCGACGCCACCGGCGCGCCGCTGCTGGTGCACGTCAGCATGCCCGGTGGGCGGGTGCTGTCGGCGCGGGTTTGGCGGGCCGACATCGGCCGGGTGCCGCTGCTGCTGCTGGACAGTGACATCGAGGATAATCCCGACGAGCTGCGCGGGGTCACCGACCGGCTCTACGGCGGCGACCAGGACCACCGGATCACCCAGGAGATCCTCGCGGGGATCGGCGGAGTCCGTGCCGTGCGGCTGTTCTGCCAGCTCACCGGCCATCCCGAACCCGAGGTGTTCCACACCAACGAGGGCCACGCTGGTTTCCTCGGCCTGGAGCGGATCCGTGAGGTGATCCGCGGCCGAGGGCTGAGCTTCGACGAGGCGCTGGCTGCGGTGCGCGCCGGCACCGTGTTCACCACGCACACCCCGGTGGCCGCCGGGATCGACCGCTTCCCGGTGGATCTGGTGTGGCACTATTTCGTCGGCTCGCCAGACGGGGCCGAGCTGCTGCCCGGCGTTGACATCACCCGGGTGCTGGCGTTGGGCGCCGAAGACAACCCCGGCATGTTCAACATGGCGCATATGGGATTGCGGCTGGCCCAGCGCGCCAACGGTGTCTCGCGGCTGCATGGCGCGGTGTCCCGGGCGATGTTCCGCGGGTTGTGGCCTGAGTTCGACGTCGACGAGGTGCCGATCGGGTCGGTCACCAACGGCGTGCACGGCCCGACCTGGGCGGCGCGGGAGATCGCCGGCCTGCTCGGCGAGTCCGACGATGGTCATGGGGTCCCGCCCGTCGCTGACACCCTGCTGTGGGACCTGCGCTGCGTGCTGCGCACCAAGCTCGTCGACGAGGTGCGCAGGCGGGTCCGGGCGGCCTGGCTGGAACGCGGTGCTTCCGCGCCGGAGCTGGGCTGGACGTCGCAGGTCTTCGACCCGGACGTGCTCACGATGGGTTTCGCCCGCCGGGTACCCACCTACAAGCGCCTCACCCTGATGCTGCGCGA
>JBOHFU010000015.1:0-18927 GCA_050699675.1 Pseudonocardiaceae bacterium | reverse complement strand
CGTGGAGCCGCCTCGGGGAATCGAACCCCGGACCTGCTCATTACGAGCGTAAGGCGCCACTGCCGTCACCTGAGCAAGCTCACCGATAACGGCACGTCCGCCGTCCACGAACGTCCGGGAACGTCCGCGCCTGCCCTACCTGGTCGCCACTCAGTTCGCCACTCGCGCACGCCGGAGAGCGGGCGTTCAACATCGGCCTCGCCACAGGCCGCCCCCTCCCGGCTCCGGTCCGACCTCGACCCCAAAGCCCTGGGGGACGCTCTCCCGCCCGGCTCCGGGGGTTCGCTTCGGGTGACCGCACGCGAATCGCACTACTCACCGGAAAGCACTTAATCGAGGGGAACTTCGTAAACAAAGCTGTGACGGTCCGCCGCGAACACGAATACAGTCACTTCAACAGGGTTCTGTGAGTTATCGTAGATGGTTCGGATTAACTCTACGACAGGTGTCCCCGGAATGAGTCGAAGGGTCATGGTCTCTTGCGGAGTCGGCATCCGTGCTACGAGTTCCTCGACCGCAACGTCGAGGGGTATCCTCAGGTTATCGGCTAGATATGCGTGTGTGCCCTTCTCCGGTTTGGCTTGCTCAGCGAGCGTGGTGCCGTCCGCGAGTTCGTGGGTAAAGTAGCTCCTGGCGGTTTGAGCAACCTCACCATTGATTGACAACAAGTAGTTCCGCCGCAACACGTTCGTTCCCTCGGGAAGACTGAATCGCTCTGCCACTTCTGGCGGTGCAGGAACACTGGCAACTTCCGTCAGCTCGGAGGTTCGCCGGAAGCTTTGACTAGTCGCTTCTGCCTCCAATGGTGCGCTCGCAGGCGCCCGCTGGGACCGAAGATGCCGGGTAGAGCCCATCCGCCGCAGCCTGCGTGGCTTGCGGACAAACGTACCGCTGCCCTGCCGTGTGGCGATCAACCCCTCCGCCTTGAGCTGCTCGATCGCCTGCCTGACGGTCCCCTGCGCTGTGCCGAACTGATCGACCAGATGACGGACGGACGGGAGAACTGCCCCGTCAGGTAGGTCACCGTCAGCAATCTGCCGCCGCAGAGCGTCCGCGATCTGGAGGTAGGCAGCCGTTGGGTCGGACGGGTTGATGGAACTCATGCGGGACCTCTCTCAGTTGCAGGCTCGCAGACCTCCAGCTTAACCGGCGCAGTTGACTCACCCACTGTTCTAGTGCACCATCACAGTTGACACGGCGGCGACGCGACAGCGGCCGTGAGACGTACAGCGGCCGTGAGACGTAAGGAAGCCCCGGCGGGTGTTGGCGCACCGGCCGGGGCGTACATCGAGTGTTGGGAGCGTCGATGCAGGTTGAGGGTAGCCGGTTGTACCGGGTGAGTGCTGTGGCTGGGTTGTTGGACGTGTCGGTGGCGACTGTGTACCGGGCGGTGGAGTCGGGGGCGTTGCGGGCGTTGAGGGTCGGCACGGGTAAGGGCGCCCTCCGGGTGTCCGGGTCGGCGGTTGCGGAGTATGTGCAGGCGTGTGAGCAGGCCGCGGCCGGTGGGCAGGTGGCGTGATGGCCGGCAGGGAGTGGCGGGTTCGGGCGGTGTGCCGCGCGGAGGATCCGGAGTTGTTTTTCCCGGTGGGGACGTCGGGGCCGGCGTTGGAGCAGGTCGCGCGGGCTAAGGCGGTGTGTGCGCGGTGCGCGGTGAGCGCTGAGTGTTTGTCGTTCGCGTTGGTGGCGATCCCGGAGGGTGTCGCGGGTGGGTTGACCGCTGAGGAGCGGCATGGGCTGCGGATGCGGGGTCGTGGTCAGCGAGCGTCGGGGTTGCCCACGGCGGGTGTGGCTGGGCTGCCAGCTGGGGTGGATGGGTTGGTCGTGGCGTCGTTGGTGGCTGGGCAGCGGGTGTCGGGAGTGTCCCCGGGGGAGGTGGCGTACGCCGCGGTCGGGTTGCACCGGGCGGGGCACCGGCTGGGGTGGATCGCGGCCCGGTTGGGGGTGGCTGACCGGCAGGTGTACCGGTGGTTGGAGCGGCATCGGGCGGGTAAGCCGCTGGTCGGGCGCGCGGGTGGAGCGGTGGCATGAGGTCCCCGGGTCGCGCGGGGGGCGCGTTGCGGTTGGCGGAGCTGGCTGGTGTCACCACGGTCCCCGGTGGTGGTTGTGGTGGTGGTCAGGATGTCGTGGCCGTGTCTGAGGTGTGTGAGGTGTGGGGTGCGGCCGTGGTGGAGGTCACCCGTCAGGAGGGCCGGGTGGATGTTAAGGCCGGGCAGTTGGCGACGCTGGCGGCTGCGTTGGCGACGGTGGCGGTGGGTGCGGCGACTGTGGTGGGTGCGGTTGCGCCGCGGGTGGGGTGGCTGGCGTGGGCGGCGGTGCCGTTGCTGGTCGCTGCCGCGCCGAGCGGGGTGACCAGTGAGGGCCGGGCAGCGCGCGGCGACGGTGAGCTCACCACCCGCAACCGGCTCGGTCCCGGTGTCCGCGGTGCGGGGGCTGGACCTGGATTGCGCAGCTGGTCATGTCCGAGTGCTCGCCGGTGGCCGGTGCCAGCGGCGCCACACAGACCGGCCCGGTGGTCACTGCGCCAAGAACGCCCGCCGGGCGGGTTCCCCCTACCACGTGAGGTGATCGAGGTGATTCGGATGCTACAGACTTCTCCTACCGGGACTGTCCACGATGGTCAGTCTAGCGGGGACGCGGGTGGTTGGGTGCTGGTTGTGGCTGCCCAGCGGGGTGATCGGGAGGCTTTCGGGCGGCTGTATGACCGGCATGTGGGCGGGGTGGCTCGTTTCGTCGGTTGCCGGGTGGGTGACCGTGGCCTGGTCGAGGACCTGACCAGTGAGACCTTCACCCGGGCGTGGCGGCGGATCGGGTCGGTGTCGGACCAGGGCCGGGATGTGGGGGCGTGGTTGACCGCGATCGCCCGCAACCTGGTCGCGGATCACTACAAGTCCAGCCGGCACAAGCTGGACACCTCGGTGGCCGACGTCGCCCAGCTCGCTGGTGCCGATGCCCGCGAGGTTGGCCCGCAGCGCGCGGTGCTCGACCGTGAGACGGCCGCCGAGCTGCGGGCCCACGTGGCGGCGCTGTCGGCGGATCAGCGGGAGTGCCTCCGGCTGCGCTACTTCCAGGACCTTTCGGTGGCAGAGACCGCGGCTGCGATGGGACGCAACCCGGGCGCGGTCAAGGCACTGACCCACCGAGGCATCACCCGGCTACGCCAGCGACTGGCCGACGACTCCACGCCGCCGGTCCCCCGCGCGGCCCGTCGCCGAGGTCACCCGCCTGGCCGCGGGGCCGCTGGACTGTTGTCGGTGGTGGCGTGATGGCCTGGGTGCGGGGCCGGCAGGTCCCGGATGTGATTTTCGGCGCGCGGATCGAGGGCATCGGCTGGGTGGACTCGGCGTGGTGTGAGGTGGGGTTGCCGACCTGTCGGTGGAACCGGGCCCCGGCGGGTCTGGCCACTCGGCGCCAGCTGCGGGAGCTGGGTCTGGCCCCGGGTGGGCATCCGCCGGTGGCGGCGCTGCGCCGCCGCCCGGGTGGCTACCTGCACGCCTGGCTGTACCGCATGGACCTCGCGGTGACCAAACGTGAGGCCACCCCCGCCGTACTCGATGCGCTGGCCGCAGCGATGACAGCCCGCCGTACCTGCCGGACGTGTGGCCGCGACACCGGCTGCTGCATCCCCCGCTCGCTGGGGCAGTGCTGGGACTGCCACCGGCACGAGAATATCTCGGTGAACATGGTCATGAGGGAGGGGGTGGTGGTCTCGTCGGAGACGGTATGTGACGACTGCGGCGCCGCATTGTCCTGAATTGTTCCCCGGCCCGGTGGACTCGAACCACCACAGAACGCGCCCCCCGGGCCGGGCTCCCCGTATCACCAGCAACAGCAACCTGAGGGAGATTCGTGATGCTACAGGTGCATGCCTGTGTGAGTGTTCATTGTCACCAGTGCGGGGACGGCCTGGGCGGTCCCGCCTTCGAGGCGCATTACCCGAGTGAGGCCGCCGCGTTGGACATGGTCGCCGCGCAGGGGTGGCGGGTCGGGCCGGGTGGGCGGTTGTGGTGCTCGGCGTGCGGGCCGGTGCTGACCTGCGAGCTGGAGGGCCACGAGTTCATCCCGTGGCGACGCGCACCCAATGACGACGCCCAGGTCTTGTCCGGCGGCGAGGTCGGCGGCGGCGAGACGGTCGGTGGGGACGCTGGTGAGTACCGCTATTGCCGGCGGTGTTGTGTGCATGAGTCGCGTCCGGGCGCGGTGCTGGTCGGCTGCGGGGGGTGGCCGGTGATGGCGTCATGGTGCGCACTGTGCGCGGGTGTGGAAGGGCTGGCGGTGAGCGACTTCGTCGGCTGGCTTCCTGATGGCGGGTGTGACTGGGGTCTGTGTGCGGGGTGCGGCTGGCATTTGTTCGACGACGCCGGCCGGCCGGCGTGTGCGCCGCGCGCACCGACCCCGGTAGGGCAGGCGTGCGGTGCGTGCCTCGCGCTGGTGTGCCCTGACTGCGGTTGCGGGGGCCCGCATCACCCGTTGGGGCCGATCGGGCATCCCGGCTGGGTGGAGTGCGGGGGTGGCGGCTGCGGCGCGTCGTGGCAGCTGGCCGGTCCGGTCGCCGCCGTCGGGGAGGTGGCGTGATGTCCGAGCGCGTCTGGGGAGCGGGGCTCAGCCCGATCCAGGCCGACGGGCGGGCTTGTGTGGTCTGCGGCCGCGGCTTGCGGGTGCGGGGTTCGGTGGCGGTGCCCGTGGGCCGGTCGTCGGTCACCGGGTCGCAGGTCTTCGCCTGCACGGGTGCCTGCGCTGAGCGGGCCGGGGAGCTGGGACCGGCCGCGCGGCTGGTGGCCGTTCCGCCGCACGCGTGGGCCGCGGCCGGGGCGGCGTTTGTGGCGGCGCTGGACTGGGCGGGTGGTGACGTGCGCCGGGCCTGGCCCGATGACCTGGTCGAGGCGGCCGTGCACGCTGCCGCCCCGCTGATCGTGGCCGCCGAGCTGCGCCAGCTGGCGCAGCAGATCGAGGGCGACGCCCGGGGCTACCTACGGCTGCGGGCCCGTGCTGATGAGCTGGATCCGGCGGGGGCCGACCGGTGAACGGCTCGGAGTTCGATCCGCTGGTGGCCGGGGCTGTGGTGCTGGTGGTGTTGGCCGGGGTGGGGGTGCTGGCGGCGTTCGGGGCGGGCGCCCGCGCTGGGCATCGGGCCACCCAGCATGCCCGTGAGGTGACCCGTATCGGCGGCAACCTGACCCGGGCCCTGGCCGCGGGTGGGGTGATCGTCGGGGTGCAGTGGGCGGTGGTGGCCAACACCACGGCCCCGGGGGCGTGGGGGGTGGTGCTGGGGGTGCCGGCGGTGTTCGCCGGTAGCGCGATCGCCCGGATGTTCGCCGTCACCGAGATCATCCACGGCGGTAGGAGGACCCGGCGGTGAGCACAGCAACGCCCTACCTCAGCGGGCGGTCGGTGGGGGTCGGCATCCCGGTGGGCGCGGCGGCGCGGGTGGCGCGGGCTGCTGGGGAGGCGGCGGCGGTGCGGGCGCATCTGAGGGATCCGGATGTGGTCGCGTGGCGGGTGGAGCGGGTCCGGACCGTGGTGGATCGGTTGATCTGGACGGGGATGGTGGCCGGGTTGCTGTTCACCATGGCCAACGTTCAACAGTTCGCCGCGGCCGGCGCCCCGGCCTGGTCGGCGCGGTGGTGCATCGCCTGGCTGCTGGACCCCACGGTGTCGCTGGTGCTGTTGGGGGTGCTGTTCGCCGAGCGGCTCACCGCTCGTGAGCAGATCCCCGCCGGCCCGTGGACCCGCTGCGGGAAGTGGGCGCTGCTCGGTGCCACCTACGTGATGAACACCTGGGCGTCGTGGCAGGCCGGCGACGCAGCGGGGGTGGTGTTGCACTCGGTGCCGCCGCTGGTGGTGTTCGTCGCCGCCGAGGCCATCTCCGAGCTCCACGACAAGCTCACCGAGTGCGTCCACCGCGCCTACACCACCGCCCTGGCCCGCGCCGAACGGGACAACGCCGAACAGGACAAGGCCGGGACCGCGGCGGCCACGGCCGGACACACCGGGGGTGACCAGCCCCGGCAGGACGCGTCGGTCACGACCGGGCGCCAGGCCGGCCGGGCGCCGGTCGCGCCCGGCCCCGGAGTCACGGTTGCGCCCGCCCCGACGACCACGGCCACGACCGGCCGCCCGACCGCGGACGCGCCCGCCCCCACCGGTCGACGCCCGCGAGTGTCACCCACCACCACGACCACCACGACCACCACGGCCACCACGGCCATGACGGCCACGACGGCCAGGGCGGCCGGGCGGGGGCGGCGGGCCACCCCGGAGCTGGCGGTGCTGGTCGCGGCCGCCCGCCCGCTCCTCGACCGGGACCCCGAGCTGGGCCGGCGGGAGTTGGCCCACCGGCTGGGCGAGGTCCTGGCGGTGGAGGTGGCGCCGTACTGGGCGGCCAAAGCCAAAGCCGACCTCGAGGCGCAACGCCGGCTCCACGTCGTCGGGGGTGACCGGTGACCACCACAGTGTTCGGGGCCGCGGTGCTGGTCGGGCTGCTGGTCGCGGTCGGTGGCTTCATCGTCGGCTGGATCGCCCGCACGGAGCAGAACCACATCTACGCCGACAGTCGCCGCCGCCACCTCGCCCACCTCACCGAGCTCGCCGAGCTCGGGCCGGGCCGTGGGCGCTGGGACGCCGAGCGCGACGTGCTCTACGTGCCCATCCCGATAGCCATGCCGGTACAGGTCCCGATGCCGGTGCCGGTGCCGGGTTGGGCGCAGCCGGTGGTGACCGGCACCCAGACCGTGCCCGGGCAACCGGAGCTGCCCGCACTCCCACTCCCTGGGGAGGACCGATGACGACCGACGACGCGGGCTATGACCGGGTGAACACACCCGCGGTGCGGGCGGGTGGGGGGGTGGGTTGGGCACCGGAGGTGCTGGACGGGGAGCTGCTGTCGGATGAGGAGAACGCGGCGATCGCCGACCGCCTCTCGGGCCAGGTCCGAGACCGGCTGCCTGCGCGGGTGGTGTTGCTGGTCCGGGTGGTGACCGAATCGCCGCGGACCGCGCAGGTCAAGGCGCTGGCGGGGTACCGGGCGCGCCAGGCCCCCCGGGATGTGGCCCGGCTGGGCTGGTTCGCCCTACGCGGCCATGGCCGGTGGATCACCAAGGGCTGGACCTGGGCCACCCACGCCGACCTGCGCGCCGACGCGCGGGCCGCGAGGCTGGCCGGAGACCAGCAGGCCCGCCGCGCCGCGCAGGAAACCATCCGCGCCGACGCTCGCGCCCGCTGGGCCAAACTCGGGGTCGCGCTGTCCCGCATCGGTCTGGGTGCGGTGCTGGTCGGGGTACTCGCCGCCGTGTTGGCGATCCTGGACGCCACGATCGACCGGGCCACCATGTGGCCGTGGCTGGCCGGGGTCTACACCGTGCTCGCCGTCGCGGCCGCGGTGGCTGGCTGGGTGCTCACCGCGGCACCGATCGCCTGGCTGGTCGCCGCGGTGTGGGAAGGCCGCGACAAAACCCCGGGTGCGGGCTGGCTGGTCCGCCCCGACCGAGCCGACGCCGACTCCTGGATCGACGAGCGGATGATCTCCCAAGCCCTCGCGCATCTGGGGATCGCTCCGCTAGATCGGTTCTTCAAGGCCGGGGGTGAGCTGGTCTACGCCGTGCCCGCCCGCGTCGACGGTGACGGCACCTTCGCCCAGATCCGGCTGCCGATGGGAGTCACCGCGGACATGGTCGCCGCTAAACGCACCACACTGGCCGCCAATTTGGGCCGCGCCAGTCTGGAGACCTGGCCGACCCAGGGCGCCGAGGCCGGCATCCTGGATCTGTGGGTCGCTGACAAGGGCAAACTCGGCGCCGGCGCCGGTGAGTGGCCGTTGCTGCACGACGGCGTCGTGGATGCGTTCGACGGGGTGCCGCTGGGCAAAACCCAACGCGGCGCGGTGATCAACGCGCCGCTATTTGAGGCGAACTACCTGATTGGTGGGCGCCCGGGGCAGGGCAAGTCCGCGGTGATGCGGACCCTGCTACTGGGTGCCGCGCTGGACCCCACCGTCGAGTTGTGGGTGTTCGTGATGGGCCAGTCCCCGGACTTCAAACCCTTCGGGCCCCGGCTGTCGCGCTATGAGATGGGCATGGACGATTCCGTGGCTGAGGCCGCGATGCAGGCCCTGGCCGACCTGCTGGCCGAAATGGAACGCCGGGGCAAGGTCTTGGAACGCCAACCCGGCTCCCCACCCAAAACCTCCCGCAAGCTGGCCGACAAGCCCGCCCTGGGGTTGCACGAGCTGGTCTGTGCCATCGATGAGTGCCACGAACTGTTCCAGCACAAGGACTACGGCAAGCAGGCCGCGGAGTGGGCCACCCGTCTGATCAAACGCGGCCGCAAGTACGGGATCACTCTGATCCTGGCCACCCAATCACCCACCAAGGACTCCATCCCCAAAGAAGTCACCCGCAACGTGTCCTGCGGGCTGGCGTTCTCGGTGGCCGACCACGTCGCCAACGACGGGCTGCTCGGCGCGGGAAAATACCGCGCTGGGATCCGGGCGACCGACCTGCGGATGAAAACCGACCGTGGTACCTGTGTGGCGGTCGGGGTCACCGACGCCACCTTCGAGCTGGTCAGCACCTTCTACGTGCCGCTAGAAGACGGCGTCGACCTGGTCACCCCGGTCATCACCCGGGCCATGGCGGGCATCGACCAGCTGCGCCGCACCGGGGCCACCGCCGACCAGATCCCACCACCCACGGCGGTAGACCACCTGGCCGACATCGCCGAGATCCTCGGCGACCAGCGACGGGTCCGCACCCAAGTCGTGCTCACCCGGCTGGCCGACCACGACCCCGACCACTACGAGGGCTGGACCTTCACCGACCTCAAAACCACCCTGGCCACCTACGGGATCGAGCCGGTCAAGTCCGACGGGGTGATGGTCGTCCGCGCCGACGACATCACCCAAGCACTCACCCACTGTCACCACAACACCGACGGCGGGGGTGACGACGACACAGGGAGTTGAGCAGGGAGGCGCCCGGGAAGGCAGGGAGTTCTCCCTGTCGCCTCCCTGACCCGGGCCTCCCTGCCCTGACCAGCACACACCACAACCAGGGACCCGCACCCTGCCCCGCTGACAACCCCCCCCACACCTCGAAAGCCAGGGGACTGGCACGGGGATTCCACCTCCCTCCCTCACCCCGGCCTGGACCCCGCACACCCACAGTCAACTACCCGCAGTCACCAGACGAGACACCGGAGCATGACCACGCTCCATGACCCGACCCCGAGAGGATCGACCTGATCATGGCTGGACTACCTGAGATCACCATCGCCGGCACCCTGGTCGCCGACCCCGAACTGCGCTTCACCCCCACCGGCACCGCAGTCGCGAACTTCACCGTCGCGGCCAACGACCGCCGCTACGACCCCGCCACCGGCCAATGGGCCGACAAAGGGGCGACGTTCCTGCGCTGCTCGATCTGGCGCCACACCGCCGAGAACGTCGCCGAATCCCTCACCCGAGGCATGCGAGTCCTGGTCACCGGGACCCTGCGGCAACGCGAATGGGAAACCACCGACGGCGACAAACGCTACGCCTACGAAGTCGACGCCACCGAAATCGGCGCCTCCCTGAAATGGGCCACCGCGACAGTCACCAAAGCCACCCACGACACCACCCCTGACGGCACCCCAAGCGCCGCCGTCAGCGGTGGGGACCGGTGGGGCGACGACCAGCCCCCGTTCTGACCCGTCCAGCTCCCGGGGTGCGCCGTGCCGCCCACCCATGACCGCGGCACACCTCGGGCACCACCCCGACCCCGGGGCCCCCGTCATGACCCCCCGACCCACCGGAAGGACCCCCATCATGAGCGCCACCACGGAGATTGAGTGGACCGACACCACCTGGAACCCGGTCACCGGCTGCACCAAAGTCTCTCCCGGCTGCGACCACTGTTACGCCGAGAAGATCACCGAACGATTCCACGGCGCGCGGCCTATGCACCCCGACTGGGCCCACGCCCTGCTCGACCAGTGGCGTGCGGTCGGCGTGGCGGTGTTCATTAAACAACTCGGTTCGGTCTGGGCGCGTCAGCACCACACCGACCCCAAGGGCGGGGACTGGTCGCGGTGGCCCGCGGCGCTGCGGGTGCGCGACTACCCCCGGACCGGTGCCCGATGACCACCGAACACCTCCAACGCTGGGCGTTGTACCTCGCCGGGATGGGATGGCACGTGTTCCCCCTCGTCCCGGGCACCCAACGCCCCGCCCTGCGCGACTGGGAACAGCGCGCCACCACCGAGGTCGACCGGATCACCCGCTGCTGGCACGGCGCGGGGCGGGCGTTCAACATCGGCCTGGCCACCGGGCCCTCCCAGCTGGTCGTGGTCGACCTGGACCCGGCTAAGGCCCCCGGCGAGCCCGACGGCGCCACCGCCCTGACCGCGCTGGCCCAGGATCGTGGTGTCGAGCTGCCGGCTACCTACACCGTGACTACCCCCCGCGGCGGAACCCACCTGTACTTCCAAACCCCACCCGGGGTCCGGCTCCGCAACACCGCCGGCACCCTCGCCCCCCACGTCGACACCCGCGCCAGCGGCGGATACGTCGTCGGGCCCGGCTCGACCCGGCCCGATGGCGGATACGAACTCACCGACGACACCGACCCCACCGAACTGCCGACCTGGCTAGTCCAAGCCCTATCCCAACGCCCGGCAGCGGCGCCCTCAGCACCGGCTCAGACCCCCGCCACCAACCCCACCGCCTACGTGGCCGCCGCGGTCGAGGGCGAGTGCCAGCGGGTACGACACGCCCCCCAAGGCCAGCACAACGCAACGCTGTGCCGGGCCGCCTATGCCCTGGGTCAACTCGTCGGCGCCGGGCTGCTCGACCACACCACCGCCCACACCGAGCTCACCACCGCCGCCCAAACCCTCACCCGCGCCGACTGCAACTGCACACCCACCGAGGTCGCCCGGGTCATCACCACCGGCCTCGCTGCCGGCGCCCGCAACCCCCGCCGCACCACCCGCAACAGGACCGCCGCGTGACCAGCCAACCCACCCCCCCCACCACCACCCCCCGTGCCAGCACACGACCCGCACCAGGAAGGCGGCCTGATGACCCAGCCCGACATCAACGGGGCGGCGCTACTGGACGCAGTACGCACCGCGCTGATCCGCTACGTGGTGTTGCCCACCCCGCAGGCGGCTGACGCGGTCACGTTGTGGATCGCAGCGACCCACGCTCAGCCCGCATGGGCCCACGCGCCCCGACTCGTGATCCGCGGGCCGGAGAAGCGGTGCGGGAAATCCCGGCTACTCGACATCGTGGAAGCGCTGTGCCGGGACCCGTTCATCACAGTCAACTCCTCCCCCGCCGCGGTCTACCGCTCGATCAGCGACGACCCGCCCACCATGCTGGTTGACGAAGCAGACACCATCTTCGGACCCAAAGCCGACGGCAACGAAGACCTCCGCGGCCTGCTCAACGCCGGCCACCAACGCAACCGGCCCGCCAAGCGCTATGACGTCGCCACCAACCGAGTGGAGTCCATCCCCACCTTCGCCATGGCCGCGCTCGCCGGAATCGGCGCCATGCCCGACACGATCGAAGACCGAGCCGTGGTCATCCGGATGCGACGCCGCGCACCGACCGAGACCGTGGCCCCCTACCGGCACCGCCGTGACCGGCCACCGCTGCGCCACCTCGCCGAGCAACTCACCACATGGCTACGCACCGACCTGCCCACCCTCGAACGGGCCCAACCAGCCATGCCCGTAGAAGACCGCGCCGCCGACACCTGGGAGCCCCTGGTGGCCGTCGCCGACCACGCCGCAGCGCACTGGCCCGACCGCAGCCGCGCCGCCGTGCTCGTACTCACCGCCGAAACCAGCGACAACGGCGAAATATCCACCCGAATCCGGCTACTCACCGACTGCCGAACCGCGTTCGCAGACCACGACGCCATCCCCACCACCGTGCTCCTGGACCGACTCAAAAGCGACCCCGAAGCCCCCTGGACCGACTACGGGCCAACCGGGCTCACCGCGATGAAACTCGGTGTCCTACTCCGCGACTACGGCATCCGCAGCACCACCATCCGCTTCCCCGACCTCGGCCAAGCCAAGGGCTACCACCGCGCCGACTTCACCGACACCTGGACCCGCTACTGCCCCCCACCTGAACCAGACACCACCCCGTCGGACCACACCCACCAGGAGAAGCCGTACCAGCCGTACCAGCCTCATAACCCCAGGTCAAGCTGGTACGGCTCGCCCCACTGGTACGGCTCAAGCCGTACCACCACACCAAGCCGTACCAGCCTGAACAGCACAAACGAGGCTGGTACGGCTGGTACGGCTTCCCCACCCCTCCGCATCGCCGGAGGCACCCAATGAACCCCGGCGCGGTGCGACGACATCGCCCTGCTTGCAGCAGCCCGTGCCTCCATCCCTGAACCAGCGACCAGCGAAACGCCGCCAGTACAGCTACTTACGGTAATCGGAACGGAGACCGCCGGATGGAAACCCCCGAACGGCACCTCTACCGCATCCCTGAAGCAATGCAACTGCTCTCCATGAGCCGATCAGTCATCTACGAGCAGATCCGGTCCGGTCGGCTCCGGACGGTCCGCCAGGGTCGGTCCCGGCTCGTGCCGAAAGGCGCCATCGCCGAATACGTCCGTCTGCTGATCCGTGAATCCGATGGGACCGACTATGGTGACGCGTCGTAGTCGGGGAGATGGCGGGCTCTGGTGGGACAAGACGCGGGCGCGTTGGATCGCTGAAGTGACGATCGGTTACACACCAGCCGGAAAGCGGATCGTCCGCCGGGGCAGCGGCAAGACTAAGACGGCTGCGAAAGAGAAGCTCAAGGAGATCCTGCGTGACCACGAAGACGGTGTAGCCCTGGCAGCGGGGAACGGCTACACGGTCGCGCACGCGGTGAACGATTGGCTGACCAACTACGAACTGAGCGGGCATGACACCAACACCATCCGTACAGTGCGCTGTCTGGTGGACAAGCACATCGTGCCCGATCTGGGCGCTCGGAAACTGGTCGACCTGGCCGCGGACGATGTTGACAGGTGGATCGCTGGGAAGTCGCAGACCATGGTCACGTCGACGTTGCGCAATCTTATGTCGATTCTTCGACGGGCGATCAACAGGGCTCAGGCGCGCGACCGGGTGAAGCGAAATGTGGTCCTGCTCTGTGACTGTCCGGGCGGGAAGGGGAAGGGCAGGCCGTCGAAGGCGCTTACCATGGCCCAGGCGGAGGCTGTGCTCTCAGCGGCGGAGAAATCGAGCATGCGCGGTTACATCGTCGTTGCTTTACTGACAGGCGCGCGCACCGAGGAGCTACGCGCCCTCACCTGGGACCATGTTGACCTGGAAGGCAACGCCTCCGCGTCGCCGCTCGTGCCCCCCAATGTGAAGGTGTGGCGGTCCGTTCGCGCCGGAGGCGACACGAAGACCAGGAAGTCACGACGGTCGCTCGCCATGCCGCAACGCGCGGTAGACGCACTGAGAGCGCACGCGGTGGCTCAGGACGCGGCGCGCCAGGCTGCAGGGAAGCGCTGGCAGGACGACGGTCTGGTGTTCCCCACGACGTGCGGGACGCCGCAGGATGACGCCAACGTGCGGCGCAACTTCCGGCGCGTCGCCGAGGCGGCCGGTCTGGTGGCTGCGGAGTGGACCCCGCGCGAGCTACGGCACAGCTTCGTCTCGCTCCTGTCCGACGATGGCATGCCCATCGAGCAGATCTCACGCCTGGTGGGGCACAGTGGGACGTCGGTTACTGAGCTGGTCTACCGGAAGCAGATCCGCCCGGTGGTCGAGGACGGGGCCGTGGCGATGGACCGCCTCTTTCCCACAGGAGACCAGGACGGAGGAGCGTAGTCACTCAGTTGGTCACTCGGAGGTCAAGCAGGCCCCGTCCACACCGCTGTGGACGGGGCCTGACCTGCGAGCCGCCTCGGGGAATCGAACCCCGGACCTGCTCATTACGAGTGAGCCGCTCTGTCCGACTGAGCTAAGGCGGCGATGCTGCTTGACAGCGCAGCCCAGTGTAATGGTGTCACCGACACCCGTCCGGAGGGCCTACTCGCTGCTCAACGCGCTGGTCAGCGCCTCGACGGCGATCCGCGGCTTGACGTTGAGACCCAGCGCCTCGCGGCAGCCGAGTACCGCTTCCAGTTTGCGGAGCAACGCCTCCGCAGGCATCCGTCCGGCGACGGTGGTGACGTCGGCAAGGCGGTCGGGGTGGGTCAGCGCCACCGAGGCGCCCCAGGCGGTCACCAGAGCGTCGCGGTAGAAGCCGGCCAGGTCGACCAGCGCGCGGTCCAGCGCATCGCGCTGGGTGCGGGTGGCCCGGGACTTCTGCCTGCGCTCCAGGTCGCGGATGGCGCCCTTGGCGCCACGAGTGGCCGCCGCCGCACCCTTGCCGGTTCCGCCGGCCCCCAGGGCCGTCTCCAGCTCCTCGGTCTCGACCGCATCGCGAGTCGCAGTCAGGCCGTCGGCCTCCGATTCGGCCGCCCCGACCAGCTCATCGGCCAGGGTGAACACGTCTGCCAGCGAGCGCAGCGCCGTCGGTACTCGCAGTACCGCCTCCCGGCGCGCCCGGGCATCGGGATCGGTGGCCAGCCGGCGGGCCCGGCCAACGTGACCGCCGCACACCGAGGCGGCCCACCGCGCGGTGTCGGCGTCCACCCCATCGCGCTCTACCAGTACCTCGGCGACCGCTGTTGCGGGCGGCGTCCGCAACCCCACCGGCCGGCAGCGCGAGCGCAACGTCACTGCGATGTCGTCGGGGTGGTCCGATGGCGCGCAGAGCAGGAACACAGTGCGCGGCGGGGGCTCCTCCACGGCCTTGAGCAGGGCGTTGGCGGCGCCCTCGGTGAGCCGGTCGGCGTCCTCGATGAGTAGCACCTGCCACCGGCCGGCCGAGGGCCGCCGGGACGCGCCGGCGACCAGCGTGCGCATCTCCGCGACCGAGATGGACAGGCCTTCGGGTACCACCTCACGGACGTCGGCGTGGGTGCCGGCCAACGTGGTCCGGCAACCCTGGCAGGCCCCGCACCCCGGCCCGTGCTCCGGATCGGTGCACTGCAGCGCGGCGGCGAAGGCCCGCGCCGCGACCGAACGACCGCTGCCGGGCGGGCCGGTGAACAGCCAGGCGTGGGTCATCGCAGCAGCCGGCCCGGTGCCGTCGGAGCCGATCGCCGCCGCCTCACGCAGCGTGGCGACCGCTGGATCCTGGCCGATCACACCAGCCCACACGCTCATCCCCGACCTCCTGGCCGGGCAGACCGGGCGCCCCTGCGCACCGCGGCACGCAGGTCGCCCAGCAGTGACCCGTCGAGCCGATCGTCCATCTGGCGATGCGCGATCAAGCCGACCGTGGCCGCCAGCAGCCCAGCGCACAGCAGCACCGGGCGGGTGCCGTCGATGGTCACCGGCTCGCTGAACACAATGATGGTGCGCTGCTGGACCAGCCCGACCGCCAGCGGCACCAGGGCCATCGAAGCGAGCAGGTCGAGCCGGACGAGCGACTGGACGAACGCGATGGTGCGCCCGCGCATCTCATCGGCAACCTGCGCGCCGATGATGGTCAGACCGGTCAGGAAGGCGATCCCCGCGGCGCAGCCCACCAGTCCGACGGCAACCAGCGCGGCCACCAGATGCGGCGCCACCGCGACCGCGACCAGCGCCAACCCGGCCCCTATGATCGCGAGCCCGAACAACCGGCGGTGCCGGATCCGGCGGGCTGCCGGCGGCGCGAGCGCCATGCCCAGACCCAGACCGACGAACAGCGACGCGAACAGCAGCCCGTAGGCGGCGTCTCCACCGCCCAAGCTGGTGGAGTAGAGCTTCGCGCAGGCGATGACGGCGCCACCCGCGGCGAAGGCACCGACGATCCCGGTGACCAGGCCGCGGACCAGGGGCGTGCCGCGGACGAAGGCCACGCCTTCACGCAACATCGCGAACAGGCCGGGTTGGGCGCCGGGCCGGATCCCGGCCCGGCCGGAGATCTCCGGGATCCGGGTGCCGACCACGAGCGCGCAGAGTGCGTAGGCGATGCCGTTGATGGTCAACGCCAGATAGGCCGCACCTTCCGCGCCGGGGAACAGCTCGAACACCGGGCCGAGCTTGGACAGCAGGGTGAACACCCCGGAGGCGGCCAGCACGGCCACCCCGTACGTCATGATCAGCGCCAGTTGGTTGGCGGTCTCCACCTGATCGGGGCGGCGCAGCAGATTGGGGATCGAGGCGTCCTTGGCCGGGATCCAGAACATCGCGCAGACCTCGATCAGGAAGGTCGCCACGAACAGCCAGGCCAGCTCGCCGACCAGCGGGATGGACAGGAACAGCCCGGCCCGCAGCACGTCGCAGACCACCATCACGTACCGGCGGTCCAGCTTGTCAGCAAGCGCCCCGGCCAGCGGGCCGAGCACCATTGCGGGCAGCAGCTTGGTGGCGACCACACCCCCGAGCGCGAAGCTCTGCGCCTGGTAGCCGGTGGTGAGCTGGGTGGCCAGCGCGGTCAAGGCCAACAGGGACAGCCACTCCGCAGTCGCGGTGAGCGCGGTGACCCCCCACAGCCGGCGGAAGGCGGGAATCGCCAGCACGCCGCGCACCCGGCCCGCGGTGGACCCCGCCAGGTGGTGCTCAGCTGGGGGATCCATGCTGCTCCGCGTCCTTAGCTGTGATAATTCCGTATTGTCCCCTTCAATGACGGTACGCCCACATCACCTCCGAATCGAGTCAACCAGGTGCGCCAGCCGCTGCGCGAGCTGAGAGCGAAAGACGGGGACCAGGATGATCCCCTCCTCAGGCCTTCAGCGGTGGCAGGTTACCGATGACGACCTCGGCGATCGCCTTCGCCGGCCCGCAGGGCTCCGGCCCGCCCTGCCGCAGCGACGTGAACCCGAGGATGAGTGTCTGCTTCTCGGCGGCCGCGACCCGGAAATAGCAGGTGGTGCCGTCCACGTCGTCCTTGGTGCGGATAGCCGGATAACCCGCCAGCTCGGTCACCTCCAGGACCGGGAAGGCCTCCCGCTTGGCGTACACGTTGTGCAGCACGTCGTTGCCGAGGTCAACGAAGATTCTGATCTCGCGGGTGCGCGCCCGGTCCCCCCACTCGCATCCGGCGGAGCCGAGGACGTCCTTGGGGTGACCAGGTTGGTCGATCCGGTTGGCCTCTAGTTGCGCCGCCGTCAAGAGCAGGCACGGCGGTATACCGGCCAGGTTCTTGGGATTTCGCACCGCCGGGACCGGACCGGCCGGTGCGATGGCCGCAGATGCTGGTGTCGCGTCTGGGCCGGCGGGCTGGCTGCCTCCCGCCGAGCAACCAGCCAGCACCGAGCCCAGCGCCAGGACGGCCGAGACGACACGCATCACATCACAGCTCCCGCTCAGCTACCGTCAGCAACGCGCAGAGTCTGCCACGCACCCGCATTCAGCAGGCTTGGCGGGCTTACCAGCACTCCGACAGGTCCGCCGAGCCCGCTCAATGCGGACGGTCAGTCACGGCAGGAGTCCGGATATAAAGTCCAGGAAGCTGGTGATGATGTTGTACACCAGCAGCCCAATGATGATCAACATGACGAGAAAGAAAGCGGTCGCGCCTCCATTGGAGCTGCCCCGCAGCGGCAAGTCGACACGTTCCCGGCGAATCCGGTGACGGAGGTCTGTCAGCGGCGCGGATTCGCCGGACGCGCCCGCCATCGGTGGGCGGTAGCCCAGCCCGGCGGGCCGGCGCGGCTGCGACGGAGCGGGCAGGATCGCCGCGGGAACCTGCGGTCCGCGCGGGACCGAGCGTCCCCATGCCTCTGTGCCGTGCCTGCCCGTCGGTGCTCCTGCTGATGCCCCTGCTGACGCCGGGGAGTGCGGCGGTGCTGCGACCTTGACATCCGCGACATTGACATCGGGGACATTGACATCCGGAGCCTTCGGCTGCCCAGTCGGCTGCGGCTCAGCCTGCGGTGCCGGCACCGCAGCAGCCTCCTGTTCCACCGCCTCCGCAGGGGCGCCGGCATCGTCACCGAGCGCCGCGGCGATCGCCTCCCGCAGCGCGGTGTCGTCCAGGGCGGGGGGCATCCACATCGGCGGCAACTCCGGCACGGCCTGCCAGGACCCACGTCCCGGCCATGCCGACGGGTCGGCCAGCGTCTCAGGCGCTTGGGTGCCGTCAACCCCGAACAAGGCGTCCGACGTCGGCTCACTCATGGTGGCCATGGTCGCAGAAACCCTCGTGAGTGCGAATCGACGCTAGGGTTCTAGCGCAAATTCACACTCACGAGCGCCGCGCCGGGGCGCCCTTCGCACGCTTCTCGGCGAGCAGCTCAGCGGCGCGCTCGTCGGTGAGCTGCGCAACGCTGTCACCCTTGCGCAGCGACGCGTTGATGCCCTCGCCGTCGGTGACATACGGCCCGAAGCGACCCTCCTTGACGACCATCGGCTTGCCGGTCACCGGATCCGGGGCCAGCTCGCGCAGCGGCGGCTTGGCGGCGGCCTGGCGGCCCCGTCGCTTGGGCTCGGCGTAGATCTTGCACGCCTCATCGAGGGTGACCGTGAAGATCTGCTCCTCGTCGGTCAACGACCGGGAGTCGGTGCCCCTCTTGAGGTACGGCCCGTAGCGGCCGTTCTGCGCGGTGATCTCCTGGCCGGTCTCCGGGTCGTTACCCACCAGCCGGGGCAGCGAGAGTAGCCGCAGCGCATCGTCGAGGGTCACCGTCTCCAGGTTCATGGACTTGAGCAGCGAGCCGGTCCGCGGCTTGGACTTCTTCGCTGGGCCCTTGTCCAGATCCTGGTCGGGTAGCACCTCGGTGACGTAGGGCCCGTAGCGACCCTCCTTGGCCACGATTTCGTGCCCGGTCACCGGATCGGTTCCCAGCGAGCGGCCTTCCATCGGGGTAGCGAACAGCTTCTCGGCGATCTCGGCGGTCAGCTCGTCGGGTGGCAGGTCGTCGGGCAGGTTGGCCCGCTGCGACC
>JBOHFU010000014.1:16041-18988 GCA_050699675.1 Pseudonocardiaceae bacterium | reverse complement strand
AAAAGTGATCTCTTCAATAGCGTATCCATCAGGCCCACCCACGTACCCAAATGGAAATAACATCACTAACCTCCAAGCCTAGCTCGTCCGCGTTCCAGACTTCCGAGAATGACCTCAGCATGGTCGATAGTCTGTCGTAGATCCGCCAACGGGAGCGTGTTCCGATATGATTGCTGCAGAGCCTGGTTGATCTGTGGAGCCTGACGGGCGATCCGCGCGGCGAGGACCAGGATCGGGGCTACCAGTGCGACCACCACCGCGATGACCACGACGGCGATCGAGAAGCCCAGGTACCAGCCGAACAAATGCGCTTCACCGGGCCCGAGCGCCTGTTCCGCAAGCAACACCATCCCGCAGCCCTCCTTTCAGTAGCGGTTGTAACTAACTACGGGGTCACAGGACCTAACGGTCCGTGTCGTCGTCACACAAGTGATCTCCAGGTACCGTCTGGGTCGCCGCCTGGACGGCACTGGGTCCTTTAAACCTGTTCTGCCATGGATCGTACCGGCGCAAGGTTGGCATTGATCGAAGGCAAGACCTCGGGAACCGTCCGCGTCTGATAAGCGATCGCGTTGACCCCCACGATGACCGTACCAAGCGTCCAAGCAACGTGCTTCAACTGATAAATCACCTTCAACAGCGAGACACCGACAACAGCCACGATCAACGCGACGGCGAGCAACGTAACCCACGCGACTAAGGGCACGGCTTCCTCCTATTCCTGGATTGTGTCCCTCAGGCCATTAGCTCGCTAGACGCCCAGTGCACCCAGCAGATGACCAACGCGTTTCACGTAGCGGGTCGCGCCGGTGGAGATCTCCTTGACTGCGCTGTCTGTCACAGCCAATAGCTCTGGCACATTGTCAAGTTTCCCAGTCAGGATGACGCCGTTGTGTAGAATGTCATCCACCGCCGCCCGGATTCGATCCACTGGCCTGACAATGCGGTTCATCAACACTACCACGATGGGTAGCACCACGAAGAGCAGAATAAGGTTACCAATCCACCACAAGATCATATCTGTCTCTCTTTCCATCCCGAATCGTTCACCCTCAGCGCGGATGTGCCGTGCTCGCGATCACACTGGTGACGACGACGCCAACACCAAGCTCCCACCTGCCACCACCGCCGACGCGGGCACCAGCCATAAACGCCGTTGCCGTACTAGCCGGCCCAGGATCGTCGTCACTACGCATCCAGGTAACCTAAATTCCCCCTTTCTTCATCCAGGAGACCTAAGCCCCGTGAAGGAACCATAGAAGGGACAGGGGCAGCTACAGGAGCAGTCGTAGAAGAAGCCTCAGAAGGACCCCCATAGGGAGCCCCCTTAGCGACGGCAACACTTTCAGCACCATCACATAATAGCGGCAGCGCACCTATCACTGTTGTAGCGGTTTCGTTGATGCGCAAGACGCCAGGCCCAATCACGTCGGCCTGGTAGGAAATCTTCTTCACGTTCTGCGCGCAGTCCTCGAGGTCGTCTGCAGTGCGGTTGAGTAGCATACCGATCGTGAAGAGAAAGATCGCCAGAACGGCAATCCACAACGCGATGACGACGACCGTTAAGACGATAAGAGTCATCTCTCATCCTTTCCTACTCGGGGTCCCGGGAGCCTTGGCCACGGTCAGTGCGACCCGGTGGGCCACCCGGCCGTCGCTTACCCACGACACCGGCCGGGCTGCCGTGGTGGGGGGGTTGCAGCGGCCAACCGACCCAGGGCTGCGCGCAGGCCGACCATGGGCAGGGCTCGCGTGCCGAACCGCATCTGCAGCCACCTTCCGGCGACGGTGACATTAAAGATTAATAGTGATACCAGCAGGAGCGGTTGGTCAAGTGTTCTAAGTCCATAGATGAGTATCATCCAGTGAGGCTGCGCCTCTGACCACCGAGGTGAGTGGCTGTGTTCGTAACGGATGATCGACTCGATTTTGACCAAGCTCACGCAGGACCTGTGGTCATAATCGGCAGACCGCCGCCACCCGCTGCGCCGAAGTCCGGTCACCGAAGCAACCGGCCGTGCCACCCCAAAGTGGCTGGTCAGACCCACTATCTGCGAAATTTGGAGCGGGCAGCCACAACGGTAGACGTCCCCAAAACTCTGCTCAAGTGTCGAACTTCTAGGGACCAAGAATCCCTAGTGAGGGCCACTGCTCGTGCCGTGGAAGCGCCCGTGGGCAACCCCGAAAGCGGAGGCGCTGGGGCTCGTGGGCGGGGTGGTGATAGGGAACCGCGTTCAGCCGGTTCGACGGGATTCCGTGGCGAGACGGACGGGTCTTTCTCTTATTCCGTCGCGAGACGGACGGGTCTTTCTTTTCCGGCCACGCGGACCGGGTGTTGACTGGTCGCCATGGTAATCATAATCCGCCACTGCCGTTTACGTCCGCTTTGAGGCCCCCTGCGACACGCGGTGATTGACCCAGGGCGCACAGTTCGAGCGTCGCGCCTGCCGCCGGGTTTCCGCAGATGGTGAACAACGGGGGACGCCGCGCCCGGCTCGACTCCCTGTGTCGCCTCGTGTCGGGACCAGACGCGCGTCGTCTCAGGCTGATGGGCTGGTGACCAGATTTGTGACCAAGCCGCGATGCTACGCGGTGGTACTGGGCGGAAGCGCTGAGACGGCGGCGTCGCCGATGGGCTGGTCACGTGGGACATCGGCGGTATAGGTGGGACCGGGTGAGACGACTGCGTGTCCGCTCATAACCCAGAGGTCGTAGGTTCGAATCCTACCCCCGCTACCAGCGCAAACGGCCTCCGGGGCAGCGTCCTGGGGCCGTTTGATGCCAGGAGCTTGTTGTGCCTCGCGTCGTAGCCGGACCCAGACGCCGCGCGCTGGTCGTCGAGGACCGCGAGATACCGGCAGCGCAGGTCAACCGTGAACGGGTCGAGCGAGGTCGTCCGGACACCGAACATCGCCGAATTGCGGTCGGCCGGATACGTCGGTCGCCC
>JBOHFU010000014.1:0-15941 GCA_050699675.1 Pseudonocardiaceae bacterium | reverse complement strand
ACGCCGCGCGCTGGTCGTCGAGGACCGCGAGATACCGGCAGCGCAGGTCAACCGTGAACGGGTCGAGCGAGGTCGTCCGGACACCGAACATCGCCGAATTGCGGTCGGCCGGATACGTCGGTCGCCCCCGAGCGATCTTTGGTGGCGCCCGCCGCCGGTCTACCTATTCGCTGCCCTGGCCAGTTGGGGCACGAGCTCGTCGACTGCGTAGGGAACGCTGAGGACCGACGGGAACGCCAGCGCTGTCGCCGGGCCGATGTCGAGCGGCACGAACGCACCCTGGGCGACGGCGGGTACTTGCGAGAACACCTCATGGCTCGCCAGCTGATCGAGTTCGGTTGGGTTGCTGCTGCTCGTGCCGACGATCACGTCGGCATCGATGAGCGGGTAGCGCTCCGCGCTGACCTTCGCCCGACCGTCCTGACCTTCCAGTCCCGCAACGGTCTCGGTCAGTCCGGCGAAGCCGAGCTCCTTGAGGAACTTGATTGAGACGTCCGCTTCGTCGTTGATGACGTAGAGACCGTCGCCCGCGACGTAGTTGAAGAGGGATGCCGTCTTGCCGGTGAGCTCGGCTTGGTTCTCACCCGCGCGGGTCACCGTGGTTTCGACCTCGGAGACCAAGCGCTCGGCCTCCTGCTGGCGGCCGAGCGCCGTGCCGACTTGTCGCAACCCCTGCTGCCAGGTGTCCACGCCCGGGGCCTCGACATGCCCACCACGGGAGCGCTCGCGTTGGGCTTGTCCCAGGCGTTGGCGATCAGCGGATAGGTGTTGGTGGCGAGGATCACGTCGGGCTGTAACCGCGCGATCGTCTCGAACGGAAAGCCCTGATCCGTATTGATCAACTCGGCTCTTCTCCTCGCAGGGTCTCCTTCGTCCACTGCTGGACCCCGCCCTCGACATAGGACACGTCGTACATGCCGACGGGCACCACGCCCAGGGCGATCGCGGCGTCAGCGCTCGGGAAGTCGAGGGCCACCACCTGCGTCGGAGGCTTCTCGATGGTCACCTCGCCGAGCTTCTGGGCGACGGTTACCGGGAAGCCGGTAGAGGTTGTCCCGGAACCAGGCCGCTGTGAGGTCTCGTCGGGTCGGAACCACTGTCCCCGCAGGCGGCTATCCCCAGCGCGGAGAGGGCGAGGAGAAGCAAAGCGAACATCGGATCATTAGGATAGCCAACCCTAATGGGACGAACTGGCGCAAGTGGCTGCCTCGGGTCTTCGCCGGCGGCCTCGTAGCTGCGCCGGCTCGTTGAGCGCACAAGCGTTGAGGGAACTTGCGATCACGGCCAGGGTGGGTGGCAATAGTGTGCTCGCAGTCGAGGGGGAATCGTGGTCGGGGAGCACGGCCGGTACAGCCGGCGCGAGGTACTGCAGCTCAGCGGTAGGGCGGTGGGGGTGGTTGCGGCCAGCACCCTGGTGGCCGGCTGCACCAGCACCGTCACCCAGCCGCCCCCCGTCCCCGCCGTCGACCCGGTGAACCTGGATCCGCTGAAGCTGACCGTCGACATGATCCGGTTCGACACGTCGCACAATGGCGAGGGCGGTGTCACTGTTCCGCATGCCGAGATGCTCAAGTCGATCTGGGACGCTGCCGGTGCCCGAACCGAGATCATCCCGACCCCGAAGCCGGACAACGCGCATTTCATCGCCCGCATCCCGAGCGCTGTGGGCAGCGCCCGGCCGCTGCTGCTGCTGTGCCACTCCGACGTGGTCTCGGTGGAGGCCGACCGCTGGACCGTCGATCCCTACCGCGGCGAGGTACTCGACGGCTGGGTCTACGGCCGCGGCGCGCTGGACATGAAGGGCACCAACGCCGCGTTCATGGCTGCGCTGCTGCGGCACCTCAATGAAGGCGCCCGGTTCGACCGGGACATCATCTTCCTCTCCGACTGCGACGAGGAGGCCGGCCCACATGGCGCCCGGTGGCTCGCCGAGCGGCACTACGACAAGATTGACGCCGGGGCGGTGATCACCGAGGGGGGATGGACGCTGGCCCCGCCCGGCTCGGTGGAACCGGTGGTGGTCACGCTGACCCGGCAGGACAAGATGTCCGCCGCACTGCAGCTCGTCGCCCAGGGAACCGCCACCCATTCCTCCCGCCCGTCCCCGGACGCGGCGATCACCCGGCTGAACCGAGCGGCGGTCCGGCTGGCCGACTACCAGCCCGGGATCGGTCTCACCGACGTGACGCGGGCGTATTTCGAAGCATGGGCTGCACGCACTGAGAACGCGAAACTGGCTGCTGCGCTGCGGCTCATGCTGACCGCCGCCGGGCAGGCCGAGCGGGACCGCGCCGGCGCGCTGGTAGTCCAGCTCAGCGACCACCCGACGCTGCACAACGCGTTGATGCGCCACATCGTCACACCGGTGATCCAGCACGCCGGGTACCGCGTCAATGTCCAGCCCGGGTCGGCGACCGCCACGCTGAACCTGCGGCTGGTTCCGGGTGGTATCGACGTGGCTGCAACGTTGGCGGAATTGCGCAACGCGCTGGGCGACAGTGCGGGCGTGACACTGCGCCTGGTGAACCCCTTCTCGCCCAACCAGACCGAGGAGGAGATGCTGGCGGGGCTCGCACAACGGATGGCCCAACCGCCGGGGACGATCGACACCGACGTCTTCCGCGCGCTGGACACCGCGGCTCGCGAGACCTACCCAGACGCGGCGGTCACGCCGGGCCTGTTCGAAGCGGGCACCAGCGCTGGCCCGTGGCGGCAGCGCGGCATCCCGGTGTACGGGATCTACCCCTACGCCACCGACGACGACACGATGTCCCGAATGCACGGTAACGACGAGCGGATCCGGGTGGACGCCCTGGCGCGCGGAACGGAGCTGATGTACCGAGTGTTCAACCGGTTCCGCACGAGCTAGCGCTCTAGCAGGGTGGTCTTCTGCTCGGACGTCTTCATCACGGCCGGCGAGGGCCCCGCCGTGACCGACCGCGACGAGAGCGACGCGATGCTGGAGGTGCACCAGAGCGACGCGATGCTGGAGGTGCACCGGAGGCGGGCTGACCCTACAAAAAGACCCGTATGTGTGTGTGTTTCAGTACTTTGCGTGACGTGCCCGACGCGGTAGCGTCGATCTAGACCGCGTACGGTGGGTGACGTCCCCTCCCGCCCCAAGGTCCGGCCCGGATGATTTGGTGTGCTACGTCACCACTCAGACCGCGGTCGTCCACTGCCACGAAGCCATCACCGTCGACGAACACCTACCCCGCCCGCCCCGGCAGGACCGAACCCGAGCTTGACAGACGAAAGGACTGCTCGTAACGCCCCGCTGGCCGGCTGGGCGTGATCGACGGGCTAGCAGCTCGCGCGTCGGCCGCCGGGCACCGGATGGCGTTCGATATCCCGAAGGGAGTGGAATGATCCAACTTGAGGACGTCACCAAGGTGTACCGGATGGGTTCGGTCGAGGTACGGGCACTCTACGGTGTCGACCTGGCCATAGACGACGGTGACCTGGTCGCGATCATGGGCCCGTCCGGATCGGGTAAGACCACGCTCATGAACATCCTGGGCTGTCTGGATGTCCCTACCAGCGGGCGCTACCTGCTCGACGGCACCGATGTCAGCACTCTCAGCGACAACCGGCTGGCAAAGATCCGCAGCCGCAAGATCGGGTTCGTGTTCCAGTCGTTCAACCTGGTCCCGCGAACGAGCGCGGTCCGCAATGTCGAGCTGCCTTTGGTCTACGCCGGGATCGGGGATCGGCGCGCTCGGGCCCGGCTGGCGTTGGAGAGTGTCGGGATGAGCGACCGCCAGAGGCACATGCCCAATGAGCTCTCCGGCGGTCAACAGCAGCGGGTGGCGATCGCGCGGGCGCTGATCAACGATCCCACGATGTTGCTTGCCGACGAGCCCACGGGCAACCTCGACACCGCGTCCAGCGTCGAGATCTTGAAGTTGCTCGGTGGTCTGAACGATGCCGGCCGCACGGTCGTCATCATCACTCACGAAGAGGACATCGCCCGGTTCGCCAAGCGGGTCGTGCGGCTGCGCGACGGCCGCATCGTGAGCGACCAGGTTCAGCGGAACCGGTCGGAGGTCAGCGCGTGAACCTGCGGGAGGCGCTGCGCATCGCGATGCGTGGGTTGCGCGCCAACCGGTTGCGCTCCGCACTGACCATGCTCGGCATCATCATTGGCGTCGCGGCGGTGATCCTGCTGGTCGCCCTCGGCAACGGGTTGAAGACCTCGGTCAATGCGCAACTCCAACCGCTGGCCAACCTGATCACCATCGTGCCGACGGTCGGCAACGTCCCCGGCGGCACCGCCCCGAAGGATCTGATCGACGCCGACGTCGCGGCATTGCAGGACTCGCCGCTGGCAGGCCAAATCGAAGCCGTGATCCCGGCCACCACCGGCAGAGCGCTGGTCGAGGATGACTTCAGGTACCGCGCGACCGTCGTCGGCTCCACCGAACGCTGGCTCGAGGTGAATAACCAGGATATGGCGGCGGGGTCGTTCTTCGACGAGGCCCAGGTCCGCTCCACCGCGAAAGTGGTGGTGCTGGGTCCGAGCGTGGCGGCCTATCTCTTCGGTGATGACCCTGCGGCTGCGCTGAACCAGACGGTCCGGATCAACCGCCAGACCTTCAGGGTCATCGGGGTGACGCAGTCCTTCGGTGAGCCGAATGACAGTTTCGCGGTCATGCCGCTGGACACCGCGCGCCGCTACATCTTCGGCGGTGGTGACAAGGTCAACCAGATCATCGTGCAGGCCACCCAAGCAGCTGCCGTGCCGGCCGTCCAGGATGAGATGATCCGCATCCTCAGCGACCGGCACCGGATCAAGGACCCCGCGAACAGAGACTTCGAGGTTCAATCCCTGCGCAGCCGGCTCGACTCCTTCAATCAGGTCTTGCGCATCCTCACCCTGTTCACCGCGGCCGTTGCCGCGATCTCATTGCTTGTCGGTGCGATCGGAGTCTTGAACATCATGCTGGTCTCGGTCACCGAACGAACCCGGGAGATCGGCATCCGCAAAGCGATCGGCGCCACTCGCCGCGCGGTCCTCGAACAATTTCTCATCGAGTCCACGGTGCTGGCCGGCCTCGGTGGGATCATTGGCGTTCTCGTCGGGGTTGGCCTGTCAGAGCTCGGCGCCACCATCGCGCCCTCCCTCGGCCCCACCTTCGAATCGTTCGCCCCCGCCGTGACCATCTCCTCCATCGTGATCTCGTTCGCGATCAGTTTGGCGATCGGTCTCGTCGCCGGCGGTTACCCGGCCAACCGGGCCGCACGGCTACGACCCATCGAAGCCCTCAGATACCAGTGACTCGCAAGACTCGCCACACTGCCGCTCACCACCCCGTAACTCACCGTCCCCTCAGGCGTTGCACAGCGTAGAAGCCCGAAGACAGGGGGGACCTCGCTGTGACCACGATCCTGACCAGTTCGACAACGCGGTCACCAGCCCGGGCCATCGGGGCCCGGGCTTTGGTGGCGCTTGGACTGGTAGCCGTGCTGGGCACGGCGGTTGGGTGCGGCAGTGAGCCGTCACCACCGCCGACCGGGCGGGTGGAGCGGGGCGCGGTGGTCACGAAGGTGTCGGCGTCAGGTTCGTTGACCGCCATCAGAGAGAAGAACCTGGGGTTCCCGGCGGGCGGGGAGCTCGAGGAGGTGCTGGTCAAGGTCGGGGATCGAGTGAGCGCGGGCCAGGTCTTAGCGCGGACCGATGACTTCCAGCTTCGGCAGACGTTGGATCAGCTGCAGGCGCAGCTGAATTCCCAGCAGGCGTTGTTCGGTAAGCTTGTGAATGCCACGACGGTTGAGGGCGCAAAGGACACCTTGGGTCAGGCGCAGCAAATTCTGTCTGCAACGCGGCGATTGGTAGATACCCAGCTGTCCGCGGATGCCTCGGCGGTCGACGAGGCGCGTCGGCAATTGGACTTCGACAGCTTCTTGTTGAATAAGGCTCAGGAACAACTGCGTGCCGATCAGATCTCCTGTGCCTCCACCGGGGGTATTCCCTATACCCCGCCCCCGCCCGGTACCGGTACCGGCGGTAACGGCTCAGCCACCCCCGACGGGCCTGACTCGTCGGTCGGGGTGGGGCCGGCTCAGGCGGGTGTTGAGAACCCCGTGCAAGCAGGCCCCGTGAGTGCGGGCGTCCCTGGGGCAGGTCCGGGCGGTGGTGGCAACGGCAACCCGGCGTGTAACCGGATCCCGCAGGATCAGCAGGCGGTCGTCAACGCCCGCCGCCAGGTGCTGTCGGACAAGACTTCTCTTGAGGCCACGCAGCAGAAGCTGAATGTCGACCGTGCATCCGGGCAGGTCTCGATCGAGAATGCTCTTCAGAGCGTGGTCACCGCGAAGAGCAACCTCGACGCTGTGGGCTCGGAACGGCCGTTCAACATCGAGCAGCAGGTCGCGCTGGTGGCCAGCGCTCAGGCCCAGGTCGCTGCTGCGCAGCGAGATGTCGACAATACTGTCTTGCGCGCGCCGGTTGCGGGCACCGTGTCGGTCATCAACGGTGTGGTGGGGGAGTACGTCCAGCCCAGCTCGAGCACCAGTCCACTGGCGCCGGGCAGCGATGCTCCCATCCCCGGACTCACCGGCTCCGCGGCGAACAGCAGCGTCTCTCTGGGCAACCCGGCCACTGGCGCCCAGCGTCCTGGCGGCACACAGTTCCTGGTCCTCAGTGAAATCAACACCTTCCAGGTGGTTGTGCCATTCGAAGAATCTGACGCGGCGAAGGTCGCTCCTAATCAGAAGGTTGAGGTGTCTTTCGACGCCGTGCCCGACCTTACCCGCGCCGGGACAGTGGTCGCCGTGGCACCCGCTGGCAGCAGTATCTCCAGCGTGATCAACTACTATGTCACCGTCTTACTGAACGAGACCGACCCCCGACTCAAGGACGGCCAAACCGCTCAAGCACGGGTGCTGACCAACCAAGTTGAGGACGTCCTCACCGTTCCTAACTCGGCTGTTCGCAAACGAGGCGACCAAAGCTCCGTCACCGTCGTCGATGCCGACGGTGTAGAACAGCAAGTCAGGTTCCAAGCTGGCCTCGTCGGAGACGATCGCACCCAGGTCATCTCAGGTCTCAAAGAAGGCCAGCAAGTCGTCCTCCGTGAAGGCGTGTAGCTCTCAACTCGCGAAGCGTGCCGCTGGCGTTCCAGGCGGGTTGAACACGCCTGGCTGTGCATCGGGGTTAGCGACACACACCTCGCCTTCCAGCCCGTCGGGATCGCGGAAGAAGACGCTGAGAACGGGGCCGAAGTCGGTGACGAACCCATCGCTGGCGCCACACGCGATAAGTCGCTGGCGGATCTCCTCGAAGGCATCGAGCGACGCCGCCTGAAGGCCGAGATGGTCAATGCGGCCCCGTCCAAACATTGGCGTCTGCCGTTGCGCCTCCGCGTTGCCGTCGACTTGGAACACGTTGAGTTCCGAGGCTGGACCGATGTCGATGAACGACAGCCGCACGCCGGGTGCCTCCTCGGCGTCGCGCGACACGGTCGCGTCGAAGACCTCGCGGTAGAACGCGTGCAGGCGGGCAGTGTCGTTGGTGAGCACTGCGACGTGGTTTACGCCATCCAGGAGCATGGATTCAGCGTACGTGCCCGTCGTGGCCCCTCGCAGGCATGCCGTGTTAGGCGGGGCTGTTGCCGTCCTGCTGAAAACCTGGTCGAGAAGCGCCGTCGATCTCCACCGTGGGTACGCCGCCGGCTGTGGTGTTGCCGATCACAGTGCAGCCGGTCGAACCGTCGACGATCAATATCGCGCGCTGCAGGCCCGGACCGGAGAATCTGTTCTGCCGCACCACGACGTTCGGCCACCGGCGCAGGTTGATCGACTGAGCACCGGTGGTGGCACAGGTATTACCGACGAACGTGATCGTTGGGATTCCAGCGGGGGCGTCGCTGCTGCCGGGCTGGTCGTCGGTGGCGATCAGACACTGTGCGTCGACGTTGCGGCAGGTGTTGTCCGAGATCACGACGTCGAAGGTGGATGGGTTGTGGTCGAAGGTCTGGAAGCAGTCGGGGTGCGGGGGAGCGGAATAGCCTCGGGCGGAGATGTCGCGAATGGTGTTGCCAGTGATCCGATGACCGGTGCCGAAGAAGCGCATGCCGTCGGCGTCACCATCGTCGCGGGCCACCGTTTCGCTCACGGTGTTGCCGCTCACCGTGATCCCATGCCCGGTGATGTAGATGCCGCTGGTGGATGCCTGTTGCACGGTGTTGGATGCGATGGTCGAGTCGGCGCATGGCACGCAGGCGATACCACTTCGCTGGGTGTCGCGGATCGTGTTGTGCTGTGCGGTGATCCCAGCTCCCTCGAGGAGCAGTCCGTCGCCACCAGCGACCGTGAAACCCTCGATGAGGATGTGGTCGGCGGTGATGCGAACGTTGTAGACAGTGGCTCCATTGGAGACGAGCCTGATCGGCGCGTCGCGGGTGCCGGACCTGTTCATCGTCACATCGGCGTCGGCCAGGTCACCGCCGGTGAAACACAGCGTGTCTCCCGGGGAAGCGGCTCGCACGGCCGCAGCCACCTCGTCGCTGCGGGTGATCGTGCGGGTGCAGTCGTCCGGGAGGATCTGGGTGCTCTCGTCTGGTGAACTGGTGCAACCGGCAGTGGCCAGCAGGCCCAGCGCCAGGGAAGACACCCATAGCCTTCGGGCTGCCTTGGAGACCGTCACTCCCGCAGGATAGATGCACATCGCAGGGAGGCTCACAGCGGACAGTCACGAAAACGTCACAGTGCCGACCCATCAGCTACCGCGCGGGGTTGCCAATGTCTCCAAGGTCCACGATCGAGCCTTTGCCTCGGCCCAGCTACCCGGCGTGGCCATGACGGCGATGGCAGAGGTCTTGAGGATTTCGACGGTTCCGGTCAGCAACTCCAGGAAGTCCTCGAGGCCGGGGTTGTGGCCCACCATGGCCACCGTCGACGCGGTGCGGGGCAACTCCTGAGTGATCCTCAGAAGCTCCTCGCCCGAGGCGCCGTAGAGCCGTTCGTCGTGGCGGACTCGGGGTGTCGCATCCAACTGTGCGGCCGCGAGGTCCCAGGTCTGGACCGCTCGCACCGCGGGGGAGCACAACACGAGATCGATCCTGGCGACCTGACCGCGCAGCCAGCGGCCGACGGCGGGGGCGTCGCGGCGCCCACGTCCGGCCAACGGCCGTTGTGCGTCGGGGATACCTTCGGGCCATGCCGATTTCGCGTGCCTGAGCAGGATAAGCGTGCATGTCATGGTTTCACCGCCTCTCGATGGGCGCCTCTCACTGGGTCCACTCAGGAAGGTCACTCCAGGGCGAGCGTGCGCAGCACCAACCGCGCCGCGTTACCGCCCGACTCCTCCCCGATCGCGAGAGCGGCCGGCACGTCGAGGTCATCCACCAGGGCAGCGATGACGGCGTCCGATGCGGTGGGTGAGGTCCGCGCCGTCCCGGCTGCCGAATACAGGCGATCGAGCCGGCTCGCCTCGGTGTCGATGTCCCCGGCGCGGAAGTCCCAGGTCTGGCGCCACGGCCGGTTGAGCAGCAGCAGCCGCACGGCTGCGGCGGGATGGTGCCCGAGCAGATCGCCGACCAGCACCAGGTTGCCCGTCGACTTGGCCATCTTCGCACCGTCCACGGTGACCGTCCCGACCGGAAAATCGGCCCGCGCGAAGGGGCCCACGCCGGTCGCGGCCTCCACCATGGCGGCCTGGTAGGCGTGGTGCGGGAAGTCGAGGTCGGCCCCACCGGCCAGGATGTCGACCGCGGGACCGAGCACGCCCAGCGCAATGGCTGCGCACTCGGCGTGCCAGCCGGGCCGGCCGCGACCCCACGGGCTGGGCCAGCCGGGCTCGTCGTCGGCGGAGGGCCGCCACACCGGGACGTCGAAGGGGTCGTCGCGCTCCAGGTCGTCGGACCGATCGCCGAACTCGACCGCGAGCTGCTCCGCCCGGTCCAGCGTCAGCCCGGTCTTGGCCGGGACATCGGCACCACGGAAGTACACCGCACCGCCGCGCTGGTAGGCGTGGCTGGTGGCAAGCAGCGCCGCGGCCAGCTGCACGACCCGCCCGACGTGGTGCCGGGCCCGCGGTTCGTGTTCGGGCCGGCGCACGCGAAGTGCGGTCATGTCCCGCCCGAACAAATACTCCTGCTCCAGGGCGAACTCGTCGTAGTGCCGGCCGCGTTGCACCGCGGCGCGGGTCAGCACGTCGTCGACATCGGTGATATTGCGGCAGGTCACGGTCTCCGCCCCGGCCAGGCGTAGCACGGCAGCGGCCGTGTCCGCCCACACGAACGTGCTGGCGTGTCCCAGATGGGTCACGTCGTAGGGGGTGATGCCGCAGACGTAGAGCCGGGCCGGGCTGACGACCGGCAGTGCGCAGCCACCCAGCCGGATCCGGTCGGTGTGCTCGGGGCGACCGTGGTGATCCATGCCTCTATCCTGCCTCCCGCTGCCCCATCCCGGCGGGTGCCCTCACCCAGAGGCGAGCCGACGGACATCATGGAGGGATGAGCAGCCGTGACCGGGACCCCACCGGCCGGGCCCGCAACGCCCGCCCCCGAGACGCCCAGGGCCGGCCGTTGCCGCATGGTGCGCAGGGGGTCGACCGGGTTCCCGAGGATGTTGCGCTGAGCCCGGACGACGCGGTGTGGCAAGCCCAGCAGCTGATCGACGACGGTTACCCGTTCCACGCTCATGAGCTGCTCGAGGGGGTCTGGAAGGCGACTTCGGGGGAGCACCGCGAGCTGTGGCAGGGCCTGGCGCAGCTCGCGGTCGGTCTTACCCACGTGCAGCGCGGCAACCCGAAGGGCGCGGCGGCACTGCTGCACCGCGGCGCAGACCGGATCGACCCCTACGCTGCCGACCCGCCGCACGGACTGGACGTCGCGGGTCTGGTCGGTCACGCCCGTTCGCTCGCTGCCCGAATCGAGCGGGACGGCCTGGACACCGTGTCGTTCGAGGATCTGCGACCCCGGCTGCTCAGCCGCGGGCGGCCTGCTTGATCGCCTCGCGGATCCGGAAGTAGGTGCCGCAGCGGCAGACGTTCTCGATCCTGTCGATGTCGGAGTCCGAAGGGTTGGGCTTCTTCCTCAACAGCGCGACTGCCGTCATGATCTGTCCCGGCTGGCAGTATCCGCACTGCGCGACGTCGTTGTCCAGCCAGGCCTGCTGCACCGGGTGCAGCTCGTCACCGTCGGCCAGGCCCTCGATCGTGGTCACGTGCTGGCCGTCGACTTCGCGCATCGGCACGATGCAGGGCTGGATCTCCTCGCCGTTGAGGTGGCTGGTGCAGGCTCGGCAGACCCCGACCCCGCAGCCGTACTTCGGACCGGTGACCCCGAGCTTGTCCCGCAGGACGTACAGCAGCCCGAGGTCATCCGGTGCGTCGACGCTGACCCGCTCCCCGTTGAGGATGAAGGAGAAGTTGGGCACGGTCGGAGCTCCTCTAGAGATTGATCGGAAAGCTGCGGGGCTTGGTGCCGGTGGCCCGGGCGTAGGCGTTCGCGACCGCGCCACCGGCCGCCGACACGGTGGTCTCACCGGCCCCGCCGGGCTCGTCGGTGGTCTTCGGCATCACATACATCTCGACGTTGGTCGGGTAGTGCCGCTGCTTGGCGTAACCGAAGTCGGTGTAGCTGGTCTCCCGGAATACGCCGTTGTCGAGGTGGTTGCCGGCGTAGAGGACCGTCGAGATGCCGTCGTTGAGCCCGCTGAGCATCTGCGCTTCCAAGCCGCGGGGGTTGATCGGCAGCCCCGCGTCGAAGGCCATCACTGCCTGGTAAACCCGAGGGTTTCTGCGGTCGGTGGCGTCGATCTCGACCAGCACGGCCACCGCGGAGCGGTGTTCCTCGTTGATCGCGAAGCCCTGGGCGTGCCCGGATCTCATCTTCCGCCCCCACCTGCCCGCTGTGGCGGCCTTGTCCAGCACCGCGCGGACTCGGTCGTTCTTCAGCCTCTTGCGCCGGAACTCCACCGGGTCCTCGCCGAGCTCCGCGGCCATCTCGTCGATCAGGATCTCCCGGGAGGTGTGTGTGTAACCCGTGTACACCGCGCGCCAGCTGCCGGTGTTCATGTCCAGCGGGACCTCGTTGAGCACCTGGGTGGTGGGGCCGAAGTCGTAGGGCATCGTGACCATCAGGTTGAACGCCACCTGCGCCACGGTGTAGTTGCCGCCGGGCAGGTGCGCACCGGCGGCGGTCAACGCCTCGCCTAACCCGTGCCGCAAGTCGGTCTCCACATTGCAGACCCGCTCCTCGTAGCTCAGGATCTGCCCGCCGGCGTGGGTGAACCGGTGCCGGGTGTAGGCGCGTGGGCGCATCCGGCCGTGCTGCATGTCGTCGGCACGGCTCCACATCAGCTTGACCGGGCGGCGCAGCGCCTTCGAGATCTGCGCGGCCTCCAGCGCCCCGTCGAAGAACTGCCGCCGGCCAAACGAGCCGCCGCCGCGCACCACGTGCACGGTCACCTTCTCCACGGGCAGGCCGACCGCCTCGGCGATGGTGGCCTGCGCGATGATCGGGGTCTTGAGCTCGGACCAGATCTCGGCGCTGTCCTCCCGCACGTCCGCGACCGCGCTGTTGGGCTCCAGCGCTGCGTGGTTGACGAACGCCCAATCAAATTCGGCGCCGACGAACTCGCCGTCGAGCTGGCCCGGTTTCGACTCGGGGCCCAGCTTCGGCGCGGCCAGCGGCGGGGCAGCTGCTCGCAACTTCTTGCGGATGTCGGAGTCGGACAGCCCGTCGACCGCGCCCTTGCCGTACTTGGCCTTGATCGCCTTCTGCGCGGCCAGCGCCTGCCCGAACGTCTCGGCCACGATCGCGATGCCGGTCGGGATCCGCGCCACGTCGATGACCCCGGGCATCTCGCGCAGGGCGCCCTCGTCGAAGTCCTCGACGGTGCCCCGGACCTGCGGCGCCCGCGCCACAATGGCCGGTTTCGCTCCCGGTACGTCGAGGTCCCAGGCGAACTTCGTCTTGCCGGTGATGTGGTTGCGCTGGTCCTTGCGGGTGGTCGGCTTGCCGACCAGGGTGTAATCGTCGAACGGCTTGGGCGACGGTCCGATCACCGGCTCGCCCAGCTTCGCGGCCGCGGCGGTCAGCGAACCGAACGTGGCGGACTTGCCGTCCGGCGCGACCACCGCGCCGTTGCGGACCTTGAGCTTGTCGGCCCGGTAGCCGAACTCCTCGGCGTACGCCCGCAGCAGCCGCAGGCGAGCCCCGGAGGCGGTCAGCCGCACGGGGGTGAACAGCGTGCGGGTCGAGGCCGAGCCACCGGTGATCTGGTTGAACATCAGCTCCGGGCGGGCGTCCGACAGCACCACGTCGACGTCGGAAAGCTTGGCACCCATCTCCTCGGCCACCAGCATCGCCATCGCGGTCGTGATCCCCTGCCCGACCTCGGCGCGCGGCAGCTCCAGCACGATACGGCCGTTCTCCTTGACCTCCAGACGGAGCAGGTCCGAGGTCGGGTCGGTGGCCGCCTTCAGCGCATCACCGAGGTCGTAGCGGTCCGGGGGCGTCGGACCCGGCAGCGGTGGCAACGCGCTCGCCTGAGCCGGGCTGAGCTCGTCGAATCCCCAGCGGGCCGCGATGGTCAACGTCGGCGCCGCGACCAGGTACGTGAGGAACCGGCGGCGCCCCAGCGCGCCCTTCCCCTCGGCGCGGGATTCTTGATCGGTGAGTCTGGTGTGACGTGCCATTCGGGAGCTCTCCTTCTGGTGACGCATCTTCACCAGAACGACAGAGATCTCACACGGATGCGAGACGCAAAGCAGACACCAGGCGCATGAGCGCACAAGATCCGCAGCGTCAGTCCACTGAGCCTGCTCCACCGTCGGACGACTCCAGCGGCAGCCCGGCGTCGCGCCAGCCACGCATCCCGCCGGCCAGGTTGCGTGCCGGCAATCCCGCTTCGAGCAACGCTGCTGCCGCTCGCGACCCTCGCCCCCCTGAGCGGCAGGTGGTGACGATCTGGGTGCCGGGCGGCAATGCGGCGGCCTCGAGCTCTCCGAGCGGCATGTGCACGGCCTCAGCAGCGTGCCCGGCATCCCATTCGTGCTGCTCGCGGACGTCCACCAGCACGGCTGCACCAGAGACGATCAGCCTGCGCGCCTCGTCGAGGCTGATCGACTCGGTGACGATCTGGTGGGGGTAGCTCATGGGAAACCTCCTCGGCGTCGTTCCCAGCGCTACCCAACGTTACGGGTCCCGCCGGTTGTCGTGCCTGGCAGGCTCCCGGTGGGAGATGCGGTAGCTCCCATCAGCTGAGGAGGAACGCGGTGCGCATCGGGATGCCCTTGAATTACAGCGGCGGGTTCGCCGAGACCGTCGCGGAGCTGGCCGACTACGAGAAGGCCGGGTTGGACATCGTATTCGTACCCGAGGCCTACAGCTTCGACGCGGTCAGCCAGCTGGGGTTCATCGCCGCGCGCACCGAGCGGCTGGAGATCGCCTCGGGAATCTTGCAGATCTACACCCGCACCCCGGCGCTGACCGCGATGACCGCAGCCGGGCTGGACTACGTCTCGGGCGGCCGGTTCACCCTCGGCATCGGCGCGTCGGGCCCACAGGTGATCGAGGGTTTTCACGGCGTGCCCTACACCGCACCGCTGGGCCGCACCCGGGAGCTGGTGGAGATCTGCCGCACGGTGTGGCGCCGGGAGCGGCTGGAATACCAGGGCAGGCACTACCAGATCCCGCTTCCCGCGGACCGCGGCACCGGGCTGGGCAAGCCGCTGAAGCTGATCAACCACCCGGTGCGGGAACGGATCCCGATCGTCATCGCCGCGATCGGCCCCAAGAACGTCGCGATGGCCGCGGAGATCGCCGAGGGCTGGGAGCCGATCTTCTACCTGCCCGAGCGGGCTGCCGAGGTATGGGGCGACTCGCTGGCGCAGGGCAGGGCGAAGCGGGACCAGGCGCTGGGTGATCTCGACGTCGTGGTAGCCGCCCCACTGGCTATCACCGATGACGAGGACACCGCAGCCGGGTTGCTCGACGCCATCCGCCCGATGCTGGCTCTGTATATCGGTGGTATGGGCGCGAAGGGCCGTAACTTCTACAACGACCTGGCTCGCCGATACGGCTTCGAGGCGGCGGCGGAGACCATCCAGGACCTCTACCTGGAGGGTCAGAGAGACGATGCGGCCGCAGCGGTGCCCGACGAGCTGCTTCGCCGGACGTCGCTGGTCGGACCGGCGGGCTACCTGCGTGAGCGGTTGGAGGTGTTGCGCGGGTCGGGCGCCACTACGCTGAACGTGACCCCGATGGCTGGATCTGCTGCTGAGCGGGTCCGGCTCATCGAACAGATCCGGAACCTCGCCAGCGATCTGTAGCACCGTGGTTCTGCAGCACCGTGGCGCCGAAGGCGCCTGACACAGTGGACAGACCGGCCATTGTGGACAGGTCCGGGCCTAGCGTGGCACCGTGGGCGAATGCGCGACCTGAACGCGACCTCGGCCGCTCTGCTGGGACTGTTGCACGACGGCCCGAGGACGGGAGGCCAGCTGGTCGCGGTCGCCGGCGAGCGGTTCGGGTCATTCTTCAGTGTCACCCGCAGCCAGGTCTACCGCGAGCTGCCGGTGCTCACCGAGGCCGGCCTGCTCCGGCTCGGTAAGAGAGGAGCGCGGTCCAGCCAGCAGTACGTCATCACCGCCGCCGGCAAGCGCGCGTTCAAGTCCTGGTTGAACTCCACCTCAGGATCGGACAACCTGCGCAGCCCGCTGATCCTGCGCCTCCTGCACGCCGGTCAGCTCACCCCCAAACAGCGTGCGAACTTGGTCAGCACCGCCCGGGCCGACTACCTCGTTCACCTTGACCAGGCCAGAGCGGAGGCGAAGGCCGCCACCGATCCCTACACCAAGGCCGCGGCGGATTTCACCGTGGCGCACCGGCGCGCGGTGCTCAAGTTGCTCGACGCCATCCCCACGGACTGAGACCTGCTTGTCCGGGGCGACTACCCTGGCTCGACGTGAACACCGACGTCGCCGCCGA
>JBOHFU010000013.1:0-19168 GCA_050699675.1 Pseudonocardiaceae bacterium | reverse complement strand
TATGTGCCCACAACCCTTCAGCGGTGATCATCTTGCGGGGATTCGGCGCGGTGTTCCGCTGGATCGCCAGCACCTGCTTGATCTTGGGATGCTGCGCGCCGATCTGCTGAAGTTCCATCGCCCCTGATCACCATCACTCGCTTACCCACACCGACCACCCAGTGTAACCGCACCATCAGGCTGCACACCCTCAACCCCCGAGCAGCGTGATCAAATTAGGCTAAGTGGCATTGGGTCAAGGCGGGCCAGGTTTGTGTGGGTTCGGTCGAATGGTCCTGCACGGGAAGGTGGAGGATGCCGCTGCCGTCACTCACGTGGTGATTGTCCTTCGCGGGTCGGGTCTTCTCCAGAGGGTCAGGTTCTCACGAACCTTGCTGAATGACGAGGCGCTGCCACCGTCTCAGGCCATCTCGGCGAGCACCGGGGAGAGGCGATAGCGCAGGTCGAGGCCGTGGTCGTCGCGGCCATGTCCGGGAGGGACTGTCCGCATGAGCACCCGAAGGTGGGCGGCCAGCCGGGCCGATCGGATCTGCCCGGCAAGGATGATCGCCTCGTCTGCCATCTGGTGCCCCATGCGCTGCTCGCCTTCCAGGTAGAGCAGCGTAGCCAGCCTGGTCGCCGTGATGGCTTTGCTGCGGGCCCGGTCTGGCGGGTATTGCTGACAGGCGGTGGAGAGGCGTTCAATTAAAGCTATTCGGTGCGCCGTCTGGTCGGGGACGTCAGCACCTCCGACCACCAAGTCGCACATTGCGTTAGCGAGGTCTCCCTCGAGTTGGGCCGAGGTGAAGTAACGGATCCAGGACGGATCATTCGCAACCGAGTCAGGCTGGTAGGTGTCGATGGCAGCACCGATGTACCGGCGGCACTGGGCGGCGTCTTGCTTGCGGGCGTAGCCAAAAGCTTTCACGGTGTGCAGCATCGCGATGGCGTTGGGGGTGAACGCGGCTGTCGCGGTGGACGCAAGCTCAGTGAGTTCCAACCCACCCGTCCAGTTACCGGTATGAATTTCCTGGCGGGCCAAACCGCACGCGACGAATGCCCGTACGCCGAGATCGCCGGACTCGCGTGCAGCGTGCAAACCGAGCAGGAACAGCTGCCGCGCGGACGCATGATGGTCACAGTCGAACGTCACCCACCCGGCCAGATCCGCGAGTAGCGCGACCGCAACCTCAAGGTCGAGACGCACCGCCGGAGTGCAGGACGCATCGAGCATGGCGGTGGCCGACCGCAGCGCAGCCAGCGTGTGGGGCCGCACGACAGCACCGCCCGCGTGGCGCTCCCATGCCCCCAACATCTCAACAGCGCTGTGCAGGTGCCGCACGTCCCCAGCCCGAACCCGGCTTGGCACCTGCGGCTCGTCAGCCGCCGCGATGATCCTTCCTACCGGCTGGTCGAGGCTGGCACCGAAGGCGATCGCGGCTGCCGAAGCGACAAGTTCGCGGCGATTCGTGTTCTCCACCTCCGCCGGCTCCACCGATGTGCGCGGGCCGCATCCGGCCGCGCCGGCTGACGCCGTTGCGTTGTTGGCGCCTGGCCTGCATGCCTTCCGCTGAGCGTAAGCCTGTTGCCGCAGGGCCACCAACGATCCCCCGGCGCCGAGAGCGTCGTCGATTGCTTTCACCAGCTGGGCGGAGGGAAGACCCCTCTTGGGCCGTTCGGCGAGTGACACGTACTGCCTTGTGTAACCGATCAGCGCAGCGAGCGCGGGCTGACTCAACCCAGCGGCCTTGCGCCGCTTCCTGATCTCCTCCGCGAGCCGCTGCCCGAGAGACAACGGCGGGTCGTCGCCTGTTGACGGTGTTCCTACCACGGGGATCTCCACACACGGGGGCGCGATCGAGGGGGTCAAACACGGGTCAAACGGCCTACCAGCCCGTTTGACCCGTTTCGTGATCTTACCGGGGCTGCTGCGGTAGTGCGCACAGGTCCCACGGGACATCAGCGAGTAGGGCGAGAGGAGAAGCCACGGCATGAACGACACCCGGCGGATCACCAGCGTGAACCTGAGCGTGCCGCAGTCAACCCATCGGCTGATGTGCGAGGCGCTGTGTGGCGACCTGTGGGATGCGGTGGAGTCGGGATCCCTTGATAGCGCCAGGACCGGCTCTATCCGGTGCCGGGCCTGCGTCGTGCTGTACCTGCTGCTCTGTGATCACCCGGTGGATCGGCGGGGCCGGTGCCGGTCGTGTCGCCGTTCGGGTGCAGTGCTCGGGCAACGGCACCGCACGTGCCGCATCCATGCCAAGGCGAGTTTCTGGCTGCGTCAGCCCGACGACGTGGTGCTGCACCACCTCACCAGCGAGCTGAACCACCACCCCGCTCCGGCACCAGGTACCGGAGGACGGCCCGATCGGTGCCACCCGACCTGGGCGGCCGCAACCCATGATCCGGACGCGACCAAGGTGGTGCCCGATGCGGACTGACAGCCCGGATCTGGTGATTGCGATGCGGCTGCTCGACCATCTTAAGCTGCGTGGCTTCCAGTTCCGGCGTTGCGCCCCGGGCGAGGACGGGCCGCTGGTTGGCAATCGGGTGACTGGTGACTGGGTGGACGCGATCCACCTTGAGGGATTCAGCTGTGGCTGCTTCGCCTGGCGAAAACGGACATCGTCGCTGATCGTTCCCGGCGAGGTGCTGGTGGAACGCCGGGTGCACGGTAGTGCGCGCGACGTGCTCAACGAGGTATTGACCTGGGAGACCGGATCGTAAAAGACCCGAGGCTGTCAAGCATGATGTCGCCGCGTTCGTCGCCCGCCTGGAATCCGCGGGGCTTCTCCGGTAACTGTCAGGCAGCGGAGCCGCCCGACAGCAGACGGTGTGTTCGCTCCGGCCCGATGGACAGCAGCAGGGTGGGCAACCGAGGACCGGTCTCTGCCGAGCACAGGAGCCGATACAACGCGGCGAAGAACGACCGCTGCGCCTTCTTCAGCTCGGGGCTCGGAGGGGCGTCCTTGTCCAGCCCGTTGAGCAGCTTGGGAACGGCATACACCAGGCGCGTGAGGCCCTCCAGCGTCCAGGCGTCATCCAGGCGTTCATCGAGCATCTGCACGCCTTTCTGCGTCTGCTCGTCCAGCTCCCGCCACGCATCGTCGTTGAACTCGGTGCGAATCGTGGTTCGTTGCTCCGGTGGGAGCAAGCGCGTTGCGTAGTTGATCGCGCAGGTCAGGCGTGGCTCTAGCTCGCCCAGAAGCCCGTCGCCGGCCGGGGCGGTGTCAGCGCTGTCGAGATGCTGGCGCACCAGGCGGGCGATTTGCGCCTTGTTTGCCTGGGTGATGTCGGCGGCCGACGACAGCAGTCGGAACGAGACCGGTCGGCGGCTGTGCTCCACCCTTCCCGCCGAGGTTATGACACACACCTCTCTCAGGTGCGCCTCGACCGGGGACGCGTCCGCTGATGCGGCGCGCTCTCCGAACTGATCCCACTCGTCGTACAGCCGCGCAACCGCGCGGGGCGACAGATCGATGGTGAACGTCTGCGACGGGGTGCGCCGCGCATACAGCCAACGCACCATCGCCGGCTCGAGAACGTCGAGTGCCGTCGCCGGGATAGCAGCACCGCCCGCGGAGCCGGACATCTTGCTTGATCCGCCCGCCAGGCCGACAAAGGTATAGGCGAACGAGTGCGGTGCGACCCCCCCGAAGATCTCGGAGACCAGCACCTTGCCCGAGGCGTAGCTACTGGAAGGCGCGTGGTGATCCTCCCCGGCTGGCTCGAAGTCGACGTGTTCGTGGACCCAGCGCATCGGCCAGTCCACCTTCCACACGAGCTTGCCCGAGATCGGTGCGCCGTCGGCGAGTGTCATGTCGCCGGAGTGACCGCAGCCGCACTCGTAGGCGACCACGAGGCCGTCATAGCCGACGACCGTCGTCGAGTCCCGGCCGCAGGTCTCGCAGTACGGCTTGAACGGGTAATAGGCCGCCTTGCGCTCTGCGATCGGCTTGTCGTGCAGGCCCTCGGTCTGAAAACGCGCCAGGATGTCGAAGACCCCGTCGCGCTGATCCATCGACTGACGGATCGCCGCGTTGTAGGTACCGCGCGGATACTGCTCCGACTGACGCACCTCGTGCATCACGACGCCCAGCCTCGCGAGGGCAGCAGAGAACTCTGCAATGAAGTGGAACGCGTAGGAGCCACGCTCCCCGTAGGGGTCCGGCACTGCCGACAGCGGCCTACCCACGTGCTCGGACAATGCTGGATCGAGCCCCACCGGTACCTTGCGCAGGCGGTCGTAGTCATCCCACGAGTGCAGATGGACTGCGTCGTGGCCGCGGGACTTGATCTCCTCGGCCACGAAGTGAGCCGTCATGACCTCACGCAAGTTGCCAAGGTGAATCGGGCCCGACGGTGACACGCCCGACGCACACACGATCGTCTTCGTGCCCGACCGGCTGGCATGATCGATGGCGGCATCAGCCGCTCGCTGAATCCAGCTCATCTCGGTCTCGGCCACGAACCCTCCGCACGCTCAACAGGAACCGTTACCAAAGCTAGCAGCGCACATCTCAGTCCTCTGACAGACCACGACGGTAGGCCGACGAACCACCCGTGCCGTCCACCCGACCTCCGCATGATCGGTGAACCGGACATCGTCGCTGGTCGTTCCCGGCGAGGGGCTGGTGGAGCGCCGGGTGCACGGCAGCGCCCGCGACGTGCTCAACGAGGTGTTGACCTGGGAGACCGGATCGTGAAAGACCCCCACATCACTCACGGGCCGCCCAGCGCCACCACCGGCCCGATGACGATGATCGCGGGTGGGCGGATCCCGCCGCTGGCCACATCTGCGGCGACCTCGCGCAGCGTGGAACGCACGGTCCGCTGGCTGCGCAGAGTGCCGTCGGCGATCACGGCGACCGGGGTGCCCGGGGGCCGGCCGTGGGTGATCAGCACGTCGGCGAACGCACCGATCCGCTCGACCGCCATGAGCAGGATCAGGGTGCCGCGCAGCCGCCCGAGCGCCGGCCAGTCCACCAGCGAGGTGGGATCATCCGGCGCCGCGTGCCCGGACACGACGACGAACTCGTGGGTCACACCGCGGTGCGTCACCGGGATCCCCGCTGCGGCGGGCACCGAAATCGCGCTGGTGATGCCCGGGACGACGGTGACCGGCACCCCGGCGTCCGCGCAGGCCAGCAACTCCTCGAAGCCCCGCCCGAAGACGTAGGGGTCGCCGCCTTTGAGCCGCACCACGAACCGGCCGGCCTTGGCGTGCTCGATGAGCTGCGCGTTGATCTCGTCCTGGGCCATTGCGCGGCCATAGGGCACCTTCGCGGCGTCGATCACCGTGACGTGCGCGCCGAGCTCGTCGAGCAGCTCCCGAGGCGCGAGCCGGTCGGCCAGCACCACGTCGGCTCGGGCCAGCAACCGCCGGCCGCGCACGGTGATCAGGTCGGGGTCACCAGGTCCCGCGCCGACCAGTGCCACCCCCGGCGTGGCGACGCGGTCTTCGGCGTCCGGGGCGTCGTCCACCACCCCGGTGCGCAGCGCCTCGATCAGCGCATCCCGGACGGCGGCGGAGCGGCGCGGGCGGCGCCCGGCGAGCACCCCGATGAGCAACCCGTCGTGCTCGGCGGTGGCCGCGGTGACGGCGCTACCACCGGTGGCATCGTCGGCCCGCACGCAGAACACCCGCCGACGCAGCGCCTCGGCGGCCACCGCGGCGTTCACCACGGGGTCGGAGCTGCAGGCCAGTGCGTACCAGGCACCCTCCAGATCCCCGTCGGCGTAGCCCCGGACCTCCCAGCGAAGTTCCCCCGCCCCCGAGGCCACCCCGACCATCGCCTCGACGGCCGGGGTGGCCTCCGGGGCGACGAGCAGCACGTCGGCACCGGCTGCGATCAGTCGCGGCAGCCGACGTTGCGCGACCGTGCCCGCGCCGACCACGACGACCGAGCGCCCGGCCAGGTCCAGCCCAACCAGGTACGGCTTCACCGGGCTGGCGCCCCGTAGAGCAACGCGTTCACCGCCGCTGCGGCGACGGCGGCGCCGCCCTTGGCGCTGCGGTTGGACAGCGCCGGCAAACCCGAGTCCCGCAGCGCCGCCTTGGCCGCCGCGGCGTCCACGAAGCCCACCGGCAACCCGATCACCAGCGCGGGCTCTACCAAGCCGTCCGCGGCCAGCCGGATCAGTTCGCGCAGCGCCGTCGGTGCGTTTCCCACCGCCCATACCGCGCCCTCGGGGTGCTCAGCAGCGGCCGCCCGGATCCCGGCCGCAGACCGGGTCACCCCCTCGGGCGGGTCACCGGACAGCTCGAGCGCGACTACACACTGCCGCGAGGTGATCCCGGCGGCGAGCATCCGGACGTCGACCATCAGCGGCGCCCCAGCGGCCAGCGCCCGCTGCCCGGCGCGCAGCGCGTCCTCGTCACAGACCAGATCAGTGACGTAGTCGAGGTCCGCGCTGGTGTGGATCACCCGCTCGATCACCGCGCGGGTCACCGGCGGTAGTGCCGCGGTGTCCACCTTGGACCGCAGGATCCGGTATGACTCGACCTCGATGGGATGCTGGGCTCGCGACACCTCGCCTCCTCTGTGTCGATGCTTCGACCCTGGCAAGCAGTGACCTGGACACAACCGATCCATCGTTGCGCACGGATCGGCGCCACACTGGGTGCAGGGGCCGAACGGAGACCGAACATGAGCGTCGAAGACCACGACAGCGACCTGGCCGACCAGTATGTGCTTGCCCGGCGGTGGCGTCCGGACCTGGACGGACCTGAACTCGCCCAGCTGATCATGTCGAGACTCAGCGAGGAACAGTTGCTGCGCTATGCGGGGGAGGCCCTGGCCTGGGCGCCGCACCCTGCCGACCGCCAGGAACTGGCGCTGCGCTACGTACAGAACTTCGTGCTCGCCATGGAAACTGACCCCGACGAGTAGTTCATCTCGCGCAGCGCATACCGGTCGGGCACTATACACCCATGAGGGGACATTCTTCGAATGATCAGTATCACACAGGGTACCCAAGCGTGACGCTGGGTACACAGCCGGTGACCGTTCGCCAGCCGATGCGCCGGCGGCTCACGCTCGCGTTGGTCGCCGCCGCCACGGTGGCCACGCCGATGGCCTGCGGGTACCAGGGGCTCACCCTACCCGCGGTAAGCGCGATTACCCTGCAAGGCCAGGGCGTGCTTACTGAGCCGAACCCGGACTCCAACGCGGTCACGTTCAACCCGGCGTTGGCTCCGGCCGGCGCACGGTTGGCGGTCGAGATGATCCCGTCAGGAACGTCCACCAACGTGGAGTTGACGGTCAACGGGCTACAGCCCAACCGGAGCTACGCGGTGCACGCACACACCAACGCCTGTAGTGATAACCCCGACGCAGTAGGGCTGCACTACCAGAACCGCGTCGATCCCGCCGCCACGCTTCAGCAGCCATCGACCGATCCCGAGTACGTCAACCCGAACAACGAGGTCTGGCTGGACGTGCGCACTGACGCAGCCGGCTCAGGCATAACGCGGGTCACGGTCCCCTTCGTCTTCACCGACCGGGGGCCCGGATCGATAGTGGTGCACGAGGCCGAGCAGACCGCGACGGGCCCGGGCGAGGCAGGTAAGTCGGGTGACCCGGTCGCCTGCCTGACTCTGACCGCCGCACGACCGCAGGACAGTACCCTGCTGAGCTAGGAGAACGGGCTGATCTCGTTCGTAGGCGCCGGGCCCGGCGCGGCAGATCTGGTCACCCTGCGCGGGGCCCGGCGGCTCGCGACCGCCGACGTGGTGGTCTGGGCGTCCTCGCTGGTGCCGGCTGCGGTGCTCGAGCATTGCGGCGAAGGTGTCACGCTGCACGACTCGGCGGGAATGACGCTGGAGGACGTGTTCGCGGTGTACCAGGCGCACCCGGATGCGGCGATCGTGCGGCTGCACTCCGGGGACGTCTCGCTTTACTCCGCGCTGACCGAGCAGATCACCTGGTGCACCGACCACGAACGGGCCTTCGAGATCGTGCCCGGGGTCGGCTCACTGGCCGCCGCCGCGGCCACCGCCGGCGTAGAGCTCACCGTGCCGGGGGTGGCGCAGAGCGTTGTACTCACCCGGCTCGGCGGCGGGCGGACGGCGGCCTCGATGCCCGTCGGACACAGCGTCGCCGACTTCGCCCGCCATGGCACCACGATGGCCATCTATCTGTCCGCCGCACGACCCGCCACGCTCCGCGGGGAGCTCCTGACCGGCTACCCGCCGCAGACCCCCGCAATCATCGTCGCCAAGGCCAGCTGGCCGGACGAGACCGTGATCACCACTACGGTGGACGGCTTGGCCGACGCGCTGACCGGATCGGGGATCCGCACCGCCGCGCTGGTGCTGGTAGGGCCAGCACTGTCCGGCGCAGGCGGCCGCAGCCGGCTCTATGACCCCACCTACTCGCACGGCTGCCGCCGCCGATCGGTGCCGGGCAGCACCACCGGGCGGGCCATCCCCACCGCCAAGCGCAGGTCGCCGTGACCGGCACGCTCACCGTCGTCGGGCTAGGACCGGGCGGCCCTGCGCACCGCACCCATGCCGCTGAGGACGCCGTCCGGGACGCGCAAGTGGTCATCGGATACGGCAGCTACCTGGCGGCGTGCGCCGATCTCACCGGCTCACACCAGACGCTGGTGCCAGGCGCGATGGGTGCCGAGGAGCAGCGCGCCGCCGAAGCCGTGCACGCCGCAGCCGACGGCGCCCGGGTCACCCTGGTGTCCTCCGGCGACGCCGGGATCTATGGCATGGCCTCGCTGGCGCTGACCACCGCCGCCGCGTTGCCGGCGCAGCGCCGTCCTGCGGTGCGGGTGGTACCCGGCGTCACCGCGGCCGTCGCGGCGGGAGCACTGCTCGGCGCCCCGCTGGCCCGCGACTTCGCCTGCATCAGCTTGTCGGACCTACTCGCCCCGTGGGACACGGTGGAAGCGCGGCTGCGCGCGGTGGCCGCCGCCGACCTGGTGCTCGCCCTGTACAACCCCCGTTCGGCGGGGCGGCCGTGGCAGCTCGGCCGCGCGCTGCAGGTGCTGGCTGAGCACCGACCCGGCGAGACCCCGGTCGGTCTGGTCACCGATGCCGGGCGGGACGGCGAGCGGGTCGCGCTCACCACCCTGGCCGAGCTGGACCCGAGCCGGGCGGGCATGCGCACCGTGGTCATCATCGGCTCCTCGCAGACCACCCGGATCGGCGACTGGCTGGTCACCGCGCGGTCACTGACGGTCACGTGACTGTGCACCTGGTCGGCGCCGGGCCCGGTGACCCGCAGCTGCTCACCCGACGCGGCGCCGCGCTGTTGGCGAAGGCCGAGCACGTCGTCTACGACCGCCCGTCAATGGCCGAGATCCTGGCGCTCGCGCCGACCGCCACCCGGCACTGCGTCGGCAAGCAGGGCGCCACCCCCGCCCCGCCGCAGCACCAGATCAACGCGCTGCTTGTCGAGCTCGGCAGAACCGGGGCGTGCGTGGTACGACTCAAGGCCGGTGACCCGTTCGTGGTGTCCCGCGGCGGCGAGGAGGCGATCGCACTGGTCGAGGCAGGGGTGGGCATCGACGTGGTCCCTGGGGTGTCCGCCGCAACGGCCGCACCGGCCGCCGCCGGGATCCCGGTGATGGTCCGGCGGCTGTCCCGCACGCTGACGGTGGTCGCCGGCAATGACGACCCCGACGAGGTGGACTGGGCTGCCGTCGCGCGCCTGGGCGGCACCGTCGTGCTGCTCACCGGACGGGCGGCGCTGCGCCGGGTGGTCGTCGCGCTGCGCGCGGGCGGGATGCCCGGCGACACCCCGGTCGCCGCGATCAGCGCCGCCACCCGGCCGGATCAGCGTATTGTCCGCGGCACCCTGGACAAGCCACCGGGCCCACGGCTGGCCCCGCCACTGACGGTCGTGATCGGCGAGGTCGCGCGGTTGGACGTGTCTGGGGCGAGCTGTGCACATCCCTGACGGTTTCGTCTCCCCCACGGTCGCGGTCGCCGGCGCCGTGGTGGCCGTTGCCGGGCTCGGGGTGTGCGTACGCGGCGCGGGGCGAGACGTTACCGAGCGGCAGCTGCCGCTGGCCGGTCTCGCCGCCGCGTTCTTCCTGGTCCTGGAGGCCCCGATCATCCCGGTCGCGGTGGGTACCAGCGGACACCTACTTGGCGGCACCCTGGCCGTGGCGCTGCTCGGGCCGTGGCTGGGACCGGTGGTGATCACTGTGGTCACCGTGGTGCAGGCGTTGTTCCTGGGTGATGGCGGGCTGTCGGCGCTCGGGATCAACGTGGTGAACCTGGCTCTGGTGCCGGCCGCGATCGGCTACCCGGTGCTGCTCGGGCTGAGGCGGCTGTTGCCGCGCGGGCCCACCGGCACGGCAGCGGCCGCCGGAGTCGCCGCTGGGGTGTCAGTGCTCGCCGCGGCGGTGCTGTTCACCGCGGAGTACGCGGTGGGCGGGGCCGCTGGGGTGCCGCTGCGCACCGTCGCGGTCTCGACCATCGGGGTGTACGCGCTGGTAGCGGTCTTCGAAGGGCTGGTCACCACACTGGTGGTGCGGGGGCTGCTGGCGCTGCGCGCCGACCTTGTGCAGGTGGCCACCAGATGAGCTCGATGCACGCCGAGCTGCTGGTCCCCGCCGACACCCCGGTGCACCGGATGGCACCGCAGTGCAAGGTCGCCGCCACCGCGCTGTTCGTGCTGGCCGTCGCGGCCACCCCGGCCGGCGCGTACTGGCCCTACCTGTGGTACCTGCTGCTGCTCGCCGTGGTCGCCGCGCTGGCCGCGTTGCCACCGTTGACCCTGCTGCGTCGGCTGGTGGTGGAGGTACCGTTCCTGCTGTTCGTGCTGGCGCTGCCGTTCCTCGGCACACCACCGCAGCTGACCGTGCTCGGGGTGGACCTGTCGGTGCCTGGGCTGCACGCCGCGGCGGCTATCGCACTCAAGGCGACGTTCGGGCTGCTCACCACCGGGATCCTGGCCGCGACCACGCCGCTGCCGGAGATCATCACCGGGCTGGAGCGGTTACGGGTGCCTCGGGTGTTCACCGCGGTCGCGTCGTTCATGGTGCGCTACACCGAGGTGCTGCTCGCTGAGCTGGCCAGAATGCGCACCGCTGCGGCCTGCCGGGGCGCCGACCCCCGCTGGCTCTGGCAGATCCGCGACGTGACAGCCGGGCTCGGCGCGCTGGTCGTCCGCAGCTTCGAGCGTGGCGAACGGGTGTATCTCGCGATGGCCTCTCGCGGGTACACCGGGGCGCTGCCGCCCGCGCTCACCGGCACCGCGGCATCCCGCACCGCATGGGCAACTGCGCTGGCGCTGCCGATGCTGGCTGTCACGGGGACGATCCTGGCGTGAGGGCGATGCTGGTGGTGGGGCACGGCAGCCGCGACGCCGACGGGGTGGACGAGTTCTGGGCGCTGGCCGAGACCATCCGCGCCGTCACCGGTGACCTGATGACCGGATTCGGCTTCATCGAGCTGGCCTCACCCACCGTCGATGAGGCCATCGACGACCTGGTGGCCCGCGGCGCCACGGAGATCGTCAGCGTGCCGCTGGTGCTGCTGTCCGCTGGGCACCTCAAGAACGACGGCCCCGCGGCGCTGGCCCGGGCCCGGACCCGGCACCCGGGGGTGCACTTCTCCCTGGCCCGCGACCTGGGTATCGAGCCGCACGTGCTGGAGGTGGCCGCGGATCGGATCCGGGACGCGGCCGGTGACGCCGACCCGGAGAAGCTGGGGGTGGCGTTGATCGGGCGAGGGTCGGGCGACCCGGACGCCTGCGCGGACCTGTGGAAAATCGGCCGGTTACTCGCCGATGGGCGGGGGCTGGGCACCGTCGAGCCCGGGTTCGTGTCGGTCGCGATGCCATCGGTGCCCGAGGCGCTGGAACGGCTGCGGCGCCTCGGCGCCGCGACCGCGGTGGTCGCCCCGTTCTTCCTGTTCCCCGGCGTGCTGCGCAACCAGATCTACGCCGAGGCGGCGAGTTGGGCCCTAGACCACCCCGAGGTCGAGGTCCGCGCCGCCACCCACCTGGGACCCGATCCGCGGCTGGCCCAGCTGGTGGTGCAGCGCTACCGGGAGGCGCGCCACGGCGACGTGCGGATGAACTGCGATCTGTGCGCCTACCGGGTCCAGTTGCCGGGATACGAGTCCAAGGTGGGCACACCGATCTCGCTGACCCCGCACGGTGACGGCCCGGCGGTTGGCCGGCGGCGGGCCCGCCGGGCCACCCGTGCGCCCACCCCGGCACCGCAGATCCGTCGCGGGCGGTTCACCGGTTCTCGGCCTGCGGGCGGCGTGCCCGCGATCGAGGTCCGAGAGCTCGATTTCGCCTACCCGGACGGCCGCCAAGCGCTGTCCGGGGTCTCGATGCGCATCGAGCCCGCTGAACGGGTCGCCCTGCTCGGCCCGAACGGTGCGGGTAAGACGTCGCTGGTGCTGCAGCTCAACGGGGTGCTCACGCCGTCGGCAGGTTCGGTGTCCGTCGGCGGGGTAGCGGTGGGGCGGCGCACCCTGGCCGAGGTCCGCAGGCGGGTCGGCGTGGTCTTCCAGGACCCCGATGACCAGCTGTTCACCCCCACCGTCGGGCGCGATGTGGCCTTCGGCCCCGCGCATCTGGGGCTTTCCGGGGACACCTTGCAGGCCCGGGTCGCCGAGGCGCTGTCCTATGTCGGTCTGGCGGATGCCGCCGACCGCCCACCGCACCGGCTGTCGCTGGGTGAGCGACGGCGCGCCGCGGTGGCCACCGTGCTGGCCATGCATCCCGAGATACTGGTACTCGACGAGCCCACCGCCAACCTCGACCCGGCGGCCCGGCGGGAGTTCGCCGACCTGATCAAGCGGCTTGGCATGACGACGCTGCTGGTCACCCACGACCTGCCCTATGCGCTGGAGTTGTGCCCCCGCGCGCTGGTCATCGACCATGGGCAGATCGTCGCCGACGGACCCACCCGGGAGTTACTCGCCGACACCGGATTCATGAGCGCGCACCGGCTGGAGCTGCCCGCCGGCTTCAACCCCCTGGGTTGGTGACAGGTGCGCGTCGCGCACCTGTCGGCCAGTCCGGCTGTGCAGCCGTGGCGGGTCGTCGTCGAGGTGGACAGCGCGCCGCACCAGGTCATCGGCGAGGTGCTGGACGCCGCGCCCTTCCCCCTGGCCGTGGCTGGTCTGCGCCGCGCTGGGCGCTGCTCGCCGCACCGGATCCGCAAGATCAGCGGGGCCACCAAGCCGTTGATGAAAGAGTGACCGCGTGAGCACACTCCGACAGATGAACCCCAGCAACAACGCCAGCAACACTGGCGAGACCACGCACGCCGACGCGCTGCGCGAGGCGACCACTTGGTCAGCCGGTCGGCCATGATCTGCGGTTTCGTGAAGATGCAGGGAACCGGGGCCTATCAGGAGCGCCTGCTGCTCTTGCGCGGCACGGAGATCAGGCTGCGGTTCGACGACGGAGGGCCGGATCATCCCCACCTATCGGACGGCGTACTCGGCACCGAGCGGGCCGAGGTGTGGTCGGGGGTGACGATCGGGCGCGCGGAACCGTTCGACACGTTGCAGTTCTGGCTGGCCACGACATTGCCAGGATTCTGTCTTCTGGCGGTGGACGCCGAGCACGACTCCGGCCTGGTCGCTCCGGGCAACCGCTGGTTCAACCTGGCGACTGTCGACGGTGACGCCTTCGCGTATCTCACCACGCGCCCCGCCGGGCCAGGGAAAGTCGAGTTCGGTGCGCACGCCTTCGGCCCCTATGCTGCAGCGGTGGCCGAAGCGATGGCCGAGCAGGTGCGCGTGTGGGACCGCGATCAGCGCGGAGGCCCCGGCCCGAACTTCGCTGTCTGGCCGATGGGCACACCTGATGAGTGTCTGCCCGACGGCCTGGTCATCGACAAGCGGTACAACCGCGTCACGATCTCCTGGCCGGCCGCAGCTTCCGCTTCCACAGGCCAGGGCGTTGCCCTGCAACAACATCCTGGCCGATCTGCGCCGACCGGAGCCCACCATTAGCCGTCGGGAGCTGTCGGTACTGCGGTGGGGCGCCCTGTTCTAGCTCAGGCCGTCGACGGGTGGTGAGTATCCCGAGCGAGTACCTGCGCCAGCTGTGCCTCGCTCATCTTCGCCGAGGTCATGAGATCGTCCAGCAGGCTAGCCGGCACCGTCCCGCGCCGGAGTCCGGACAACTCGACGATGTCGGCCAAGGTGTCCTCGTCGGCCTGCGCCATGCGTGACCGGCACAGCTCGTGTGACAGCACGTCCGAAGCGCTGTACGCGTCGGCGCCGGCCACCGCCTCACGAATGACCCTGGCGATGACCTGCGACGACGTGCCTGCTCGGTGTACGTCGGCGGCGAGGTCGATCACGCACAGTCCCAAGCGGGTGCGGAAGACAAGGTGCTCACGTGAGGGTTCGAGCCGCAGGTACGCCCTCACCATCGCGGCGGCGGACGTGTCGGCTGGCTGGTTGCTGATGCGCAGGCACAGCGTTCGCAAGCAGGTCGCGACGGCTTGCTCCCAGGGATCGGGCGTTGAGCTGTCGTCGAGCATGTCGAGGGCTGCGTCGTAGTCGCCGGTGGTGCATCGCGCGAGAATCGCGACCTGCCGGCCGTCCAGCATCCGCTTTCCGATGCCCTTGTACTGTTCGATGTGTCTAAGCGCGTCGCCCCATCTGCCGGCTTGTGTCAGTGCGCGGGTGCCATCGGCCAGCAAGATGGTCCACAGGAATCTCCGAAGTTCCTGACGCTGGTCCGTCTGGTTCACGAATTTCCAGAAGTCGATGTCCCTGCCGTCGATCTCCGTGGCCGCCTGGGTTCTCACCGCGTCATAGGCATTCTCGAAGATCCGGTACGCGCGGGTGCCGTCGCCGCCGCGGGTGGCCAGGCGGCCGAGGTTGACGATCGGTTGAAGCGCAAGCTTCGCCGTCTTCGCGGTGAGAGGTGTGGCGGCCTGGAAGATGTCGAACTGGCGCCAGCACAGCTGCTGCGCGAGATCGGCGAGGCCGCAATCGCTCGCGATGAGGGCTGCCTTGTTAAGCGCCTCGGCTACCGACGATATCCGGATCTCGGCGGGTCCTGGGGATGCTGAGCACACAAGTCCGCGAACCTCGCCGACGCGGAGGTGCAGGGCCTGGCCGGGTGGCCTCGTGCGCGGCAGGAGCGGAAACCAGTCCACTACCTTGCCACGAAGAAGCGCGTGTTGTGTGTCCTGGTCGTGGCCAGTTCTCTGCACCCTTCGTCCCCTTCCAGTCGTGCTTTTTGAGTGGTGGTGTGCCCGGTGGAATCCTGCACTTCGACTGCTGCCTCAGTAGCGGCGTTGATCACCTGGCTCATCGCCTCCCGTCACTGTTCTAGGACAACTGTTTTGGCCACGTTGGCAAGGATGCTTTGTGTCGTATGGGGTAGGCCGATGCGGTTCCAGTGGAAGATGACGTGGTGGGCGAGCACGGCTCGCGCACCACGGCTGAGCGTTCCGTTGCGAGCGAGGTGACCCAGGGCCTGGCCTGCTTCGGCGAAGGCGGCGGCCCAGTCGGAGAGGACTGTGAGCGGCCCGTTCTCCTGCATCAGGGGGCTGGCGGGGCTCGCATCCACGGTCATGAGTTGCCGTAGGTCGGATTCCATGGTGTGCAGCCGGTCGAGGGGTGTATCGGGAGGCAGGGACCGGTTCTCGACTACGCGTGCCCAGATGTCTCCTTGTTCGTACCAGTCCTGTCCTGCGCCGCGCATAAGGATGCTGCACAGCAGGATCGACAGCTCCCGCCGCCGGTCGCCGCAGCCTGCGGTGGTGGCGCGGTCGTTGCCGAGGTAGGCGAGGATGTGGCGGCTGTCGGAGTGGAACAGATGATGGGCGAGGTCCATGGCCGCGGCTCCGCCGAAGGCATGCATCTCGGGTTCGTAGATGGTCTCGACCCAGCTCGCGACGCGACCGGCCTCCTGCAGGGTCGTGAGTTGCTGGTGGATGAACGTCGTCGCGTCCTGCTCGGTTCTGTCGTGGAACGGCAGGAAACGCAGCCGCCAGCAGGGAGCTTTTCGGATAAAGAACCACGACGCGATCAGCCCGGCTGCTTCGGCGCTGGTCATGTCTGGGCCGATGTGGGCGACGCCGATGTGTTCGGCGGCGGAGTAGTCGTCGAACTGGATGAACACCTGGCGCCATGACAGTCCCGTCGGCTGCGGGTCGGTGCCTGGATTCACGCTCGGTTTCCTTCGTCCGGTTTCCGGTCAGGTGAGCAGCAGGCACGCGTCCCAGTGGGCGAGCGGGGCGGTGCCAGTTCCGGCGGTGTGCAGAGCAAGAGCTACGCCCGCGTGTCCATCGAGGAATTCGGTGTCCTCGGGTGCGCAGCGATGCTGGGTGAGCAGCCTCGCGGCCAGGCGCGGCAGTTCGGCCGCGATGTCTGGGGTGTGGGTGTCGGCGGCCATGCGCCACGCGGTCTGCAACAGGCCGGCCATGCCGTGGCACAGACCGCTGTCGACGATTCGGGCGAGCTGCTCGGGATCGCGCAGGCAGCCGAGCATCGCGGTCTGTGCCGTCCGTTGCCGTACGGTGTCGCCGGTGGCCAGGCCCGCGAGTTGTTGAGCGCGGGCCAGTCCGGGGGTGCCGTAGCACCACGACGGCCGTTGGCGGCTGGACTGCTGGACGTGTCCCTTGTGGACATTCTCCAAGGTGATGATCCCTGGCCACCACGGGCCGCAGCGATGCTCTTGTTGCCAGGCGTCCAGCCAGGTACAAATCCGGCCGATGGCGTCGGCGTGCCCCTTCACGACGACACCGCGCCGCAGTGCCAGGGACAGCAAGGCCAGTGGCCCGGCGATACCGTGGGACATGCCGCTGTTTCCATGACCTGCCGGATAGTCGGGTGATGGGCGACCTGTGGGGGCGAGGTCGGTCCACCAGCCGGGCAGCCTATCGGTACGGCCAGCCAGTGGTTCTGTCAGCCGGACGAGGTAGAACAGGACGGCGGCGGTGATGTCGTGGTGCGGGTTGTGTTGCAGGTGGTAGGCGCCGAGGCCAGCCAGCCCGCGAATGAGGTCGAACTCGGCCAGCGCGGGGCGGTCCCCGCGGTCGATGCGCGCGTGGGCTTCGTCGAGGCGTCGGCGGGTCACCGCGGCGGTGCTCGCGTCGAGAGTGGCGAGCGCCCGCGTGAGTTTTCCCGGCCGGTCGGCCGCCGTGTGGGTGAGGAACGCGAGAGTCGGGGCGCCGAAGTACAGGCCGGCGTTGGGGCCGGCGCTCAGCTCGTCGCGCGCGGCGGCGGACAGCCAGGCGTGCGCGGTGGGCCAGCCACCGTGGCCGCAGCGAGCGCGTTCGATGTGCAGCAGGGCGATACCCGCAGCCCCACCGGCCAGCGACTGCCCCCGGCGGCGACCACCACCCTCACCGCCGCCTGCGGCGCGAACAGCGGGCGGGTCGGCCAGTCGCTCAGCGAGGGCTGCAGCGGCGGCGAGCGCGTGCGGGTCCGGACGGCTCACGGGGCTGCGGGGGGTCGGGTGGTCCAGCTCAGGGCGGCGGCGCGGGCCAGCCGGGCGCAGGCCCGCTCGGTGTCCGGACAGATGCCAGCCATGCGGACGTGGTGCAGGTGCAGCAGATCGGGCAACACCCTCTCCGGAGCGGTCTGTCCAGAGGCGGTGAGCGTGTCGCTGTAAGCGGCCAGTGCCGTGCGTCGTCTGGCCCACGCGGTCGCGATGTCCTCGCTGCCGGGTATCGCGCGCAGCGCCGCCCAACCGTCGTGCGGATCAGCCAGGCGGATCGCTTGGTCGTGAACCTCCCGGGCGGGAGCCGGGATCGGAGCCTTCTCGACGTGGTCGATCAGCCAGCGCATGCCCTCGCCGATACCACCGGTGAAGGAGATGGCCAGGTCGACCAGGCTCGCCGCGACGATGGCGTGCTGGTGCAGGGCGCCGCTGCGATCGGTGTGGGTCAGCTGGGCGATTGCTGCGGCCGAGTCGGCAGCGAACACCGACTCCGCGGCGGCCATCGCCGCGCCGCCGCCGAAGCGTCCGGTCTCGGGGTAGTAGGTGTCCAGCTGCACCTGCCCGACCAGGCCGCGGCGTCGCAGCCCCGCCGCCCAGGCCCCGACCCGCTGCGCGGCCCGACCGAAGGCGTCCGCGGTGCACAGCCGGATCCGCAGGCGTAGATGCGGCTCGGGATCCTGATACCGCAGAAACCACCACTGCGGCGGGCCGTCCCAGACCGACAGCAGGCCGGGCAGGTGGGTGGTGAGGATGACGGTGTGCCGGTCCGGGTGTCCGTAGAGCTTCACGTACAGCCAGTCGCTGCTGCCGGGCAGGTGCCCGTGCTCGACACCGATCGCGCGGGCGGGCCAGGCCCGCCGCATACTGGGGGGTCGCTCGGGCCGGTGGGTGGCCGCCAAGGGGACGACGATCTCGTGGACACGACCGGCGAACCACCCGAACGCGCTGTCCGCCGGTGCCTCGCGCACGGTGGCGTGCCCGGTGCGGTCCAGGTCGGACCGCAGCAGGTGCAGATGGGCGGGTTCGTCCAGATCCAGCCGGATACGGCGATCGCCCTCCCCGAGGTACACCGCCTCCGGGACGCGGAACCGGCCCCGCCAGGCCGCCAAGCTCGCCACCCATTCCGGCCACGCGGCCGTGGGGCCGGGCAGGTCGGTCGCGGCCAGAATCCAGCGGGCCGGGGACAGGATCGTCCGCCGGTACCGGACCCGGGGCAAAAACGGCAACCGACTGGCAGCACCCCAGGAGAACGGCGCGCACGCGGCGCAGCGCGCCGTGCTGATCTCGCAGAGGAACCGCAGCAGCGGATGGGCGACGTTGGTGAACTCCACGGCACTGAACACCACCGGTTCCACCCGGCGCCCCCGGGACAGCGACACCAGATACAACCACTGGGCGTCACCGCTCACCGCGAGATCGTCCAGCGGGATCACCCCGGCACCTGGCGTGTGGTGCTCGCCCAGCGACACCAGGTGCGGCAGCACCGTGGGACTGCGGGCGACGTTCTCCGCCCGCGGGGACAGCGGCGGACACGACACCTGCACCGGCACCGCGTCCTGGCTCACCGCGGGCAGCCCCGCGTACGCGCTGAACATCCGCTCGCGATCCGCAGGGTCGAACAGATCCAGGAACCGCCCGGTCGTGGTTCCAGCCGCGCGGGACACGCCGACGACGGCGAGGGTGAACTCGCCCCGCTCCAGCGCGCCCGGTGTCGGTGCATGAACACGGAAGCGCAGTTCAGTGTGCGGCTGCACCGCCGCCGTCGCGACGTCGGCCACCGCCAGGTC
>JBOHFU010000012.1:0-19471 GCA_050699675.1 Pseudonocardiaceae bacterium | reverse complement strand
GGCCTGCGCGAACGGCTTGCCGACACCACGCGGGCGATCAGCTATGGCGACATCGCTGACCTGTCGAACTTCGGTGGCGCGGTGATCGACGCCCGGGCCTTTGCCAAGCACCGCGACCTCCTTGCGCGGGTCGCCACCGACCCGTCGATCCAGGTTCTCGCCGGCGGCGGTTGCGACGACTCGCAGGGATGGTTCGTGCAGCCCACGGTGCTCGTCGGCAATGACCCCAAGCACGAGGTGTTCGCGACCGAGTACTTCGGGCCGATCCTGCCGGTGCACGTCTACCCCGACGACGACTACGCCTCGATCCTCGACGTCATCGACTCCACCAGCCCGTACGCGCTGACCGGTGCGGTGTTCGCTACCGACCGAGCCGCGGTGGCGCAGGCCCACCAGTCGCTGCGCTACGCCGCGGGCAACTTTTATGTCAACGACAAGCCCACCGGGTCGATCGTGGGCCGCCAGCCCTTCGGCGGGTCCCGGGCCTCGGGCACCAACGACAAGGCCGGCTCACTGATCAACCTGCTGCGGTGGACCAGCCCCCGGGCGATCAAGGAGACCTTCGACCCGCAGGCCGATCACACCTACCCCCACATGCGCTAGCTAGCGAGCGCAGCGAGCAGCACGCGGACGGACATCGCCCGGCGGTGGGCGGCGCCGGCGAGCTCGTCCAGCGCGCACTCCGGGTCCGCGGGCGGGCCGAGGTGGGTGCAGCCTCGTGGACAGTTCGCGATCGCCTGGGCCAGGTCACCGAAGGCGCGGACCACATCATCGGGTGTCACGTGCGCCAGCCCGAAGGACCGGATCCCCGGGGTGTCCACCACCCACCCGCCGCCGGGCAGCGGCATCGCCACCGCGGAGCTGGAGGTGTGCCGGCCCTTGCCCACCCCGCTGACCGCCGCCGTCGCCCGGAAAGCTTCCGGCACCAGCCGGTTCACCAGCGTCGATTTGCCCACTCCGGAGTGCCCGACCAGGACCGAGACCTGATCCGCCAGTCGCGCTCGCACCGCATCCACCCCGATCTCCGGGGCGGTGACGAGCACCGGCAGGTCCAGCGCCGCGTACCGCGCCAGCACCGCGTCCGGTGTGGCGAGATCCCGCTTGGTCAGGCACAGCACCGGTGCCAGGCCCCCGGCGTAGCCAGCCACCAGACACCGGTCGATGAGCCCGGTGCGCGGTGGTGGATCGGCCAGCGAGGCCACGATGAGCAGCTGCTCGGCGTTGGCCACCACGATCCGCTCGTAGGGGTCGGTGTCATCGGCTGTGCGGCGCAGCACGCTGGACCGCTCATCGACCCGGACGATCCGCGCCAGCCCATCCGGTGCGCCGCTGACCTCGCCGACCAGCCCGACCCGGTCACCCACGACGACCGGGGTGCGCCCGAGCTCGCGGGCCCGCATCGCGGTCACCCGGACGGTCGGGTCGCCGTCGGGTGCGCAGGTCCATCGACCGCGGTCCACCGCCACCACCATCGCGGGTGTCGCGTCGGCGTGTTCGGGGCGACGCTTGCTGCGCGGGCGGGAACCGCGCCGACCCGGCCGGACCCGGACGTCGGATTCATCGAGGCCGTGACCACCGCGGGGCCCGCCGCGGGGGCCGCTCCCGGGCCGGCTCAGCCGGCACCACCTGCCAGCATCGCCGACCAGCTCGCGCCGAACTCCGGCAACGTCTTGGTCGTCGCGGCGATGTCGTCGACCGCGATCCCCGGCACCACCAGGCCGAGGATCGCGCCCGCGGTGGCCATCCGGTGATCGGCGTAGACGGCCCAGGGTCGGCCGGGATCCGCGCGCAACGGCCGGGGGCGGATCTCCAGGCCATCGGGGGTCTGGCGGACATCGCCGCCCAGGGCCCCGATCTCGGTGGCCAGCGCGGCCAACCGGTCGGTCTCGTGCCCGCGCAGGTGAGCGATCCCGCGCAGCCGCGAAGGCCCCGAGGCCAGCGCCGCCAGCGCGGCCACCGTCGGGGTGAGCTCGCCGACGTCGTGCAGATCAGCGTCCACGCCGTCGAGTCGCGCGGGTCCCGTGACGGTGAGCCCGCGCTCGTCGAGTTCCACCCGGGCACCCATCTGGGCCAGCAGCGGGCGGATCGCGTCCCCGGCCTGGGTGGTGCGCCGTGGCCAGCCCGGCACGGTGACCTGACCGCCGGTCACTGCGGCGGCCGCGAGGAACACTGTCGCGTTGGACAGATCCGGCTCGACGTCATGGTCGCCGCCCGCGACTGGGCCAGGTGTGACCTGCCACCACGTGGCGCCGTCGGTGTCCACCTCCACCCCGCGGTCGGTCAGCATCTGCACGGTCATCTCGATATGCGGCAGGGACGGAACCGGCGGGCCGTCGTGGTGCACCGTGATGCCGGTGTCGTAGCCGGCGGCGGACAGCAGCAATCCGGAGACGAACTGTGAGGAGCCCGATGCGTCGATCCGCACCTCGCCGCCGGGCAACCGGCCGGTGCCGTGCAGCACGAACGGCAGCGTGTCCCCGTCGACCCCGCAACCCAGCGCACGTAATGCCTTGAGGACAGCGCCCATCGGTCGCTGCCGGGCCCGCTCGTCGCCGTCGAAACGGATCGGGCCGGCGGCCAGCGCGGCCAATGGTGGGACGAAGCGCATGACGGTGCCGGCCAGCCCGCAGTCCACTGTGGCGGGCCCGCGCAGCCCGCCGTGCGCGGCCACCTCCAGCCCGTCGCCGCGGCTGGTCACCGGAACCCCCAGGGCACGTAGCGCATCGACCATGAGATCGGTGTCCCGGCTGCGCAGGGCCCCCCGGACGGTGCCGCCGGTACCGGCCAGCGCGGTCAACAGCAGCGCCCGGTTGGTGATCGACTTCGATCCCGGCACGGTGACGGTGGCCCGCACCGGTCCGTGCGCCAGTGGCGCGGCCCACGGCACCCGGCCAGATGGTGCTGACCGCGGCATCCCGGTGAAGGTGGTCATGGCGCCATCATCCCGCACCCGCGTGCCACGATGGCGCCTATGTGCGGCAGGTACGCCTCGACCAGAGATCCCGCGACGCTGGCCGTCGAGTTCGACGCTGTCGATGCAACCGACGGTGCGGCGCCCAGCGCTGACTACAATGTTGCGCCGACCAAACCCGTGTTCTCCGTCGTGACCCGGCATCCGCGCGATGCCGAAGGAATCCCTGACCGGGACCGCACGGTGCGCAGCATCCGGGTGATGCGCTGGGGACTGGTGCCGCACTGGGCGAAGGATCCGGGCGCCGGATCCCGGATGATCAACGCGCGAGCCGAGAGCGCAGCTACTAAGCCCGCGTTCCGCGATGCGGTGGCCAGGCGGCGCTGCCTGCTGCCGGCCGACGGCTGGTACGAGTGGCAGGCCGCGCCCGGGAGCCGCAAGCAGCCGTTCTTCATTACCTCAGTGGACGGCTCCGGGCTGGCCCTGGCGGGGTTGTGGGCTGCCTGGCGGGGCGCCGACGCCACTGCACCCCTGCTGGTGAGCTGCGCGGTGGTCACCACCGACGCGGTCGGTCCGCTGGCCGAGATCCATGACCGGATGCCGCTGGTCCTGCCCGCCCAGGCATGGGAGGCGTGGCTGGATCCGGACTCCGATGATCCAAGCCGGCTGCTCGTGCCACCGCCGCCGGAGCTGGTGGCTGCGCTGGAGCTGCGACCGGTATCCACGGCGGTGAACGACGTCCGCCGCGACGGCCCTGAGCTGGTCGAACGGATCGAACCGGAGCAGCCTCCGCTACTGAATCTGGACCAGGTCCAGTGACTGAACTGACCGTCGTGACGCCACATGGCCCGGCCCGCGTCGAACCGCACTGCTGCCCGGAAGGCATTGCGGCGCTGCTGCTTGGGCACGGTGCGGGTGGCTCCACCGGCGCACCCGATCTGGTGGCCGCCACCAGGTCTGCGATCGCCACCGGGGTGCACGTGGCGCTGATCACGCAGCCCTACCGGCTCGCGGGCCGGCGTGCCCCGGCGCCGGCCCGGCAGCTCGACGAGGCGTGGCTGGCCGTCGCTGCGTACCTGGCGGACGGGATCTTCGCCGGTCTCCCACTGATCTTCGGGGGCCGGTCTTCGGGGGCCAGAGTGGCGTGTCGAACCGCGGCGGCGGGGGGTGCGGTGGGCGTACTGTGCCTGGCTTTCCCGGTGCACCCACCCGGGCGGCCGGACCGCAGCCGGATGGGCGAGCTGGACGGGGTGGACGTGCCGGTGCTGGTAGTGCAGGGTGAGCGGGATCCGTTCGGTCGCCCAGAGCCCGCCGTCGGGCGGGAGGTCGTACTGCTGCCCGGTGACCACTCGCTCAAGATCGACCTCTCGGCGGTGGGACGCGCGGTGGCGGAATGGCTGCCGCGCCGGCTCAGGCCGCTGTGCTGACGGGTCCGGAATGCAGGCGCCCGGTGGGGCGTTGCTCGGGCCGTGACACCCACAGTCCAACCGGTCCGTAACCGAACGCGCGACCGTGTGGCGCGGCAGCGCAGACTCGCTTCACCGGGCCGAGCGCCCGGCTGGCGCGTACCCTCAACCATCAATGCACATCTGGGCATGGGGGTGGTCGGCGTGAGGGCAGCCGGCAGTACCGAACCCGCCCAGCCTGGGCAGCCCGAATCGAGCCCCGATAGGACCCCCGTCAGGACCCAGGAAAGGACTACGGTGCCAGGCGGCCCGGACAGCGCGGAGCAGGGCGGCGTGGAGCAGGGTGTCCCGGAGACACCCGAGCAGCGCACCGCCCGTTTCGAGCGCGACGCCATGCCCTTGCTCGACCAGCTCTACGCGGCGGCGCTACGGATGACCCGTAACCCGGCCGATGCCGAGGACCTTGTGCAGGAGACTTACCTCAAGGCCTATGGCGCCTTCAAATCCTTTCGCGCGGGCACCAACCTGAGGGCGTGGCTGTACCGCATCCTGACCAATACTTACATCAATGGGTACCGTAAGCGGCAGCGCCAGCCGCCTGCGCTACCCACCGAGGAGATCACCGACTGGCAGCTCGCCCAGGCTGAGCAGCACACCTCGTCGGGCCTGCGTTCGGCGGAGATGGAAGCATTGGATCAATTGCCTGACTCCGACGTCAAGGAAGCCCTGAGCCAGCTGACGGAAGACTTCCGGATGGCCGTCTACCTCGCTGACGTCGAGGGCTTCGCGTACAAGGAGATCGCCGAGATCATGGGTACCCCGATCGGGACCGTGATGTCCCGGTTGCACCGGGGGCGCAAGCAGCTGCGCGACATGCTCACCGGAGTGGCCCGCGAGCGGGGCTTCCTGCGCGATGCGGAGGTCGCGTCATGAGCTGCGGCGACCCGCACGAGACCGACTGCAGCGAGGTACTCGCCGAGCTGTGGCTGTTCCTGGACAACGAGTGCAATCGCGAGCGGCGGGAGCTGTTGCAGCGCCATCTGGACGAGTGCGGCCCCTGCCTGGCCGAACTCGGTCTTGACAACCACCTCAAGGCGTTGCTGGCCCGCAAGTGCGGTGGCGACCACGCACCCGACGCACTCAAACAACGGCTGCGCCAGTCGATCCGGGAGATCATGTTGCGCCAGGCCGTCCTCGGCGCGGAGGTGACTGTCGAGCGGAGCGCCGCCGGCTCCGTCGTGGAGGTTGTGATCAGCACCGAAGGCCACGCCCCGCTATCGCCCGAGCGCTGAGGTCACCAGCGGGCCCGTCAAGTGTGCTGACGGGCGCAGCCGGCCTCAGCTGTTCGGGCGCTTGCCGTGGTTGGCGGCGTTCTTTTTCCGGTCACGCTTCTTGCGGCCCTTTTTGGACACGGCGGCTGTCCTCCTTGTATCGATCGATCTTTGGGTGATTGATTGCGATCCATGGCGAGTGTGTCACGGTGCGCCATAGCTCCGCCGACCACGGGCAGCTCACCGTGGTTGGATGGCGGTGCCGAAGCCTCGAGGAGGGCGATCCATGACTGAGGAGATCCGGGCCGAGATGGTGGCCAGCGTGTGGAAGGTCGTGGTCGCCGAGGGCGACGCGGTGTCCGACGGCGACACGCTGGTGATCCTCGAGTCGATGAAGATGGAGATCCCGGTCCTGTCCGAGGTCGACGGAACCATCGCGAAACTGGCGGTCTCCGAGGGCGACGTTGTGCAGCAAGGTGACTTGATCGCCGTCGTCGAGTGACGGCACGTGAGGTGGGTGAGTCGCGGTGTCGACGCTGAGCGAGTTGCTCGCTGCGTACACTCACTTGCCCGGTGTGGCGGTCGGTCACCTGCAGCGAATCGTGGCCGAGTGGCAATTGCTCGCCGATCTGTCCTTCGCTGATCTGCTGATGTGGGTGCCGCTGGAGCAGGACTTCCTCTGCGTGGCCCACGTCCGACCCACCACCGGCCCCACCGCCCATCCCGAGGACGCGGTCGGCACCCGTGCTGCGGACACCGAGCGCCCCCTGCTGAGCCAAGCGCTGGCGGACGGCAGCGTCCAGCGTGACGAGCAGCCGCGCTGGATGCGAGGCGTTCCGGTGCGTCGTGAGGCGATGCCGGTGCAGCTGGGGGAGCGGAAGATCGCCGTCATCGGGCGGGAGGCGAACCTGGCGATGCCCCGGGTGCCCAGTCCGCTGGAGATCGCGTACCTGGGAGTCGCCGCGGACCTGTGCCAGATGCTGGCCGACGGCACCTTCCCGGACACCAGCACCGCCCCGGACCGCCAATGCCCCCGAGCGGGTGACGGCTTGCTCCGGCTGAATCCCACCGGGATTGTGATCTATGCCAGCCCTAATGCGCTGTCTGCCTATCACCGGATGGGGCACGGCGCGGACCTCCGGGGTGAGCAGCTCGGACCGCTGACCCGCCGGCTGATCTCCGACTCGTTCGACGCCGCAGAGGTCGCCCAGCGGATCCGCGCCGCGGTGGATGGTAGTTCGAGCACGCGGATCGAGGCCGACGCGGACGGCGCCACGATGCTGTTCCGCGCGCTGCCGCTGCGCCCGCGAGGCGAGCCGGCCGGGGCGTTGGTGCTGGTCCGTGATGTGACCGATGTGCGCAGCCGGGACCGTGCGCTGCTGTCGAAGGACGCCACCATCAGGGAGATTCACCACCGGGTGAAGAACAATCTGCAGACGGTGGCGGCGCTACTGCGGCTGCAGTCCCGCCGCACGGCGAACGTCGAGGCCCGTCAAGCGCTGCAGGAGTCGGTGCGTCGGGTGGCTTCCATCGCGATGGTGCACGAGACACTGTCGATCTCCCTGGACGAGCGAGTCGACATCGATGACGTGGTGGACAAGGTGCTCCCGATGATCGCGGAGGTGTCAGGGGAGGCGAGCCGGGTCGTCGTCCGGCGAGAGGGCGCGTTCGGGGTGTTGGCGGCCGAGCTCGCCACCCCACTGGTCATGGTGCTCACGGAACTGGTGCAGAACGCCCTGGAGCACGCCTTCGAACCGGGCCGCGACGGCGAGGTGGTACTTCGCGCTGAGCGATCTGCCGGGTCGCTGGAGGTGATCGTCTCCGACGACGGCCGCGGGCTTCCGCTGGATTTCTCCCTGGAACGGGCCGAGCGGCTGGGGTTGCAGATCGTGCGCACCCTGGTCGGCTCCGAGCTGCGAGGATCCCTGGACCTGCAGCGCGGGCAACCTCGTGGCACCGTAGCGATGCTGCGGTTGCCGCTGATCACGCACCGTTGAGGGCCGAGCCCGGTAGCCCGATCCCGGTCGGCCTATGACGAGGGGCCCGGCGCTTCACGGTGCCGGGCCCCTCGTCAGTCGTGCTGGTTACGCGGATCAGGCGCCGGTACGGGCCCCGGTACGAGCGTTACGCCGCTTGAGGGCGCGTCGCTCGTCCTCGCTCATGCCGCCCCATACGCCAGCGTCCTGCCCGGAGGCGAGTGCCCAGTTCAGGCACTCGACATTGACCGGGCAACGTCGGCAGACGGTCTTCGCCTCGGCGATCTGCAGCAGAGCGGGACCGCTGGTTCCCACGGGGAAGAACAGCTCCGGGTCCTCGTCTCGGCAGGCCGCGTGATGGCGCCAGTCCATGGTACTTGCTCCTCGTCGATCGCGCTGGTGATCTATGTTCCCAGCGCCGTCGTCGTCTGTCATTTTAGGCTTGTGAATGATTTCACGATCGCCCACGATGTCAAGGGGTCCTGCGGACGCAGCGAGTCAATTCACCCAGCGGATACCTACCGGTCGAACTACCCACCGCATGTAAAACCGATTCAGAAGCCTTACCTCGGGATGGCTGTGCGTCACGGTCGCTTGGCGCGAGGCGTTACCGCCGCCTTACTCAAACCGCCCACTCCGCTCGGACACCGCAATACGTTCACCACGGTGCACCGCCCGAGAAGCCACACCGACCGACAAGGTCGCTGGACTCACGGCAGCCAGCCCTACAGACCCTAACGAGACCGCCCGCCAGAACGTTTCGCCCCAATTTTCGGGCTCGGCGTGTCACCCAGCCGTGGTGGAGTCCAGCCGTGGTAAGGGTGGGGGTGCGGGCGGTGGTTAACCTGCTGCGGTGACCACCGAGCCCGCCACCCCCCGCCCGGTACAGGCCGCTGGCGTGCTCGTCGGGCTGCAGGGCTTGGTCGGTGTCGCGATCGCGGTCGGCCTGCTCGTCCTGGCGGTGCGCGGACGCACCGGTCCGGTGTCGATCCTGGCCACTGCGGCCTGGCTGGCTGGCTTCGGGGTCATCCTGCTCGCCATCGGCGTGAATCTGGTGCGGGGCCGCCACGGGGCTCGCACTCCGGCCATCGTCGCTCAGCTGCTGCTGCTCGGTGTGTGCTGGTACGCTGCGGGCCCGTCGTCGCAGCCAGCCTATGGGGTGCCGGCGGCGGCGTTCTGTGCGACCGTGCTGGTGCTGCTGTTCTGCCCGCCTGTGTTGCGCTGGACCACCGGGAGCGACGGGCTCAGTTGAGGTTCGCGCGCAAGCTGAGTGCGGCCTGGCCGAGGACTTCTGCGTGCTGCGGCCACTCGGGGACCTGCGACTCGAGGAACGCGGCGCCGTCGAGGAAGCGGCCCTGCCGGCCGAGCGTATAGCCCAGCTCGATGAGCTCTTGGACTCCCACCCCGGGCAGCGCCAGGCGCATCCGCAATACCCATTCGAGGTCCGCGGGCTGTCCGAGACCCCGGTAGACCACCCGCAGGTTCTCCAAGATGCGCGCGAAAATCGCCCGCCTGGGTGAGGTCGTGAGCAAGTGGCCCCCGAACCGGACGTTCGGACCTGCCTGGGTCGCGGCACGGAACAGGGCCTCGCAACCGGCGAGGTCGAGCAGTTCGCCGCCGTTGAATGCGTCGAGGTAGTGGTTGGTGGACAGCGGCCGGACGAGGAAATGACCGGGCATGCTCACCCCTTCCAACGACAACCCGGCGCGGCGCCCTACCTCGATGCAGACGACCGACAGCGTGATCGGGATGCCGAGCCTGCGGTCGAGCACCCGATCCAGCAAGGAGTTTCGCGGGTCGTAGTAGCGCGCGGTGTTGCCGGCGAAACCCTCTTCGACGAACAGCCGCTCGATGAGCGTCTCGAGCGAGTCGACCCGCTGCGCCAGGCGATCCAGCTCGCGCAACGAGGGGCCGGGGTCGAGTACTGGGTCCGCGCCGGCGGCGATCGCGAGCGCGCCCACGTCAAGCTCTGGCCCGGGCCCGCGCCCGGCCAGCAAGCTGATGAAGTACTCGACTGCATCCACGGTGTAGTCGATCGTGCGCCCTACCGGCCCCGATGTCGACACCCATGCCGGCTATCCATACCCCGACGTTACGTCGGTCCCTCCGGGTGCCGTGAGGTACTTTCCCCCCGAACCTCGATCCGACAGGCTGCCACGCGCAGCGAGCATGCGACTACGGGGGAGGCGAGCGAGGGATGGCCGGGTTTCTGCTGCGACGGTTGATCAACTACGTGGTTCTGTGCCTGGTCGCTACCTTCCTGGCGTTCGCGCTGGCGTCGCTGACCTTCGAGCCGCTGGCCAAGCTGCAGGGCCAGAACCCACCGCCCTCGGCCGCGGCGGTCGAGGCCAAGCGCCAGGAGTTGGGGCTGGACGAGCCGGTCCCGCAACGGTTTGTCGACTGGCTAGGTGGGGTGGCGCGGGGTGACTTCGGGACCACCATCACCGGCGTCGACATCACCGACGAGTTGGCCACTCGCGTCGGGGTGACCCTGCGGTTGCTGCTCATCGGCACCACGGTCGGCGTCGTGGCCGGTGTACTGGTCGGTGTGGCCAGCGCTATCCGCCAGTACCGGTTCGGTGACTATGCGGCCACCGTCTTCTCGTTCGCGGTCCTGTCCATCCCGGTCTTCGTGATGGCCCAGCTGCTGAAGTTCGGCGGTTTGCAGCTCAACGAGGCTGCGGGCACTACCGTGCTGTATTTCCAGGGCGAGGTGACCCCGAGTTTCCAGGGCGGCGCCTGGGCTGAGCTGCTCAACCGGCTGCAGCACCTGGTGTTGCCCACGTTGGCTATCGCGCTGTCGCAGATCGCCTTCTACAGCCGGTACCAGCGCAGCGCCATGCTCGACGTGCTGGGCAGCGACTTCCTGCGCACCGCGCGGGCAAAGGGGCTCACCCGCGGGCGTGCGCTGTTCAAGCACGGCCTTCGGGTCGCGCTGATCCCGCTAGCGACCCTGTTCGCGTTCGGTTTTGGGCTGCTGCTGACCGGAAGCGTCTTCGTCGAAAAGATCTTCGGCTGGTATGGGATGGGCAGCTGGTTCGTCGACGGGGTGACCGAACAGGACACCAACATCGTCGCGACGGTGACCCTGTTCGCGGCGGTGCTGATCCTGATCTCGGGCTGGTTGTCTGATCTGCTCTACGCCGCCCTCGATCCGCGGATCCGGGTCGCGTGAGGAGTACCGACGAGGTGGTCGTCTCGCTTACCCAGCCCGGTGCCGACGCTGTCGACGGCGCGCCCGTGGGGTCCGGCACCCAGCCGACCCGAGGGCGGATGGTGCTGCGTCGCTTCCTACGCAGCCGCAAGGCCGTCTGCGGGCTCGCCACGATCGTGTTGCTGTTCCTGCTTGCCTACCTCGGTCCGTTGCTGACTCCCTGGGGTTACGCCGAGATAGACAACTCCGCCTACCTGCAGCCGCCTTCGGCCGAGCACTGGTTCGGCACCACTCAGGTTGGCCAGGACGTCTTCGCCCAGACCATGCGCGGTCTGCAGAAGTCGCTGGTCATCGGGTTGTTGGTCGGTATGATCTCCACCGGGTTGGCCTCGATCGTGGGAGCGGCGGCAGGATACTTCGGCGGCTGGACCGACCGCGTCCTGATGTGGATGGCTGACCTGCTGCTGGTGCTACCGGGCTTCCTGATCATCGCGATCCTGTCCCCGACGTTCCGCGGCCGGACCTGGCTGATCTTCGTCCTGGTGCTGGCCGGGTTCGCGTGGATGATCACAGCGCGGATCGTCCGCGGCCTGACGTTGTCGCTGCGGGAACGCGAGTACGTCCTGGCAGCCCGTTTCATGGGGGTACCAGCGTGGAAGATCATCTTTCGGCACATCCTGCCGAACATGTCCTCGTTGCTGATCATCGACGCCACCATTACGGTGGGGGCCGCAATCCTGGCCGAGACCGGGTTGTCCTACTTCGGCTTCGGTGTGCAGCGGCCCGACGTGTCGCTGGGCACACTGATCGCCACGGGTCAGGACTCGGCCTTCACGTTCCCCTGGTTGTTCCTGTTCGCCGCTGGTTTCCTCATCGTCGCCGTGCTCTCGGCCAACCTCGTCGGCGACGGGCTGCGCGATGCGCTCGACTCGTCGTCGTCCCGCCCCCGGCCGGATCACTGAGCACTGCCGGCATCGGCACTCCTGTCCAGAGAGGACACTCCGATCATGAGAACTCGTCGCAGGCATGGCCTGGCGGCCGTCGCGACAGCAGCGGCACTGGTGCTCGCGCTGACCAGCTGCGGCGGTGGCGGCGGCAACGGTGAGGTGGCGGGCACCGACCGGGTTGGGGTGGGGGTCAGCGACATCCACCCGATATCCCGTGACCAGCTACGCGATGGGGGTGACCTGAGCTGGCCGCTGGATGCGATCCCGGACAACTTCAACGCCTTGCAGATCGACGGCACCCTGCTGGAGAACAGCGAGGTGATGGAGGCTCTGATGCCGGGCGCCTTCGTCGTGCAGCCAGACGCGTCGGTCACGGTGGATGAGAACTACTTCACGTCCATCGAGCTGACTGGCCAGGATCCGCAGCAGATCACCTACACGATCAACCCCAAGGCCACCTGGAACGATGGCACCTCCCTCACCTGGCGGGACCTGCAGTCGCAGTGGCAGGCCCTCAACGGCACCAACAACGCATTCCTGGCCGCCAGCACCACGGGCTACGAGGACATCACCTCAGTCGAGCGCGGGGAGGACGACAAGCAGGCCGTGGTGACCTTCGCCCGGAACTTCGGTGAATGGCGCAGCCTGTTCGGCGTGATCTACCCGATCTCCACGACCTCGGATCCGGCGACATTCAATAAGGGCTGGATCAACCAGATTCTCACCACGGCGGGGCCCTTCACGCTGCAGACCATCGATCAGACCGGTCAGACCATCACGCTGGTGCGTGACGAGAAGTGGTGGGGCAGGCCGGCGAAGCTGGACCGGATCATCTACCGGGTCACCGAGCGTGCCGCGCTGGCTGACTCGCTGGCCAACGGGGAGATCGACTTCTACACCATCGGATCGGATGTCAACCTCTTCCAGCGGGCCCGCGGGATCCAGGGCGTCGAGATCCGTCAGGCGATCGAGCCGCAGTACAACCACATCACCCTCAACGGTGGCGCGGGCTCCATCCTCGCCGACCCCGAGCTGCGCAAGGCCGTCGTCCGTGGCATCAACCGCCAAGCCATCGCCGACGCGCTGATCGGCCAGATCGTCCCCAACACCGCTCCGCTGGGCAACTACGTCTACGTGCAGGGCTCGGCGGATTACGTCGACCACTCCCAGGATGTCTCCTTCAACCCCGAGGCGGCGCGTTCCGCGCTGGACAAGCTGGGCTGGGCGCTGCAGGAAAACGTGCGCAGCAAGGCCGGTAAGCAACTGACCATCGACCTGGTGAGCACGGCGAGCAACCCGATCAGCGAGCGCGTCGCACAGCTCACGCAGGCCCAGCTCGCCGAGATCGGTATCCAAGTGAACATCAAGCCAGCCCCGGCGGCGACGTACTTCACCGACTATGTCACGCCGGGAAACTTCGAGATGGTCAGCTTCGCCTGGTCCGGCACCCCATTCCCGGTCACCTCGACACGCAACATCTACACCACAGCCGGTGAGCAGAACTACGGTCATATCGGCAGCGAGGAGATCGACCAGCTCTACGAACAGGCCATCCGCACGCTGGACGACAAGCGTCGCGTCGAGCTCGGCCAGCAGATCGACCAGGCACTCTGGAAGCTGATGCCGCAGGTGCCGCTATACCAGATCACCGGCGCGTACGCCGTACGGGCCACCCTGGCGAACTTCGGCGCCCCCGGGTTCGCCGACGTCATCTACGAGGACATCGGCTACACCCGGTGAGGTCAGTCTCGGCGACGGGACCGAACCCATTCCTCCAGTTCGCTCGCCTGCTCGTCCTGGCCGAGGTCCCGCAGGGTGGCCGCGAGGTTGGTGGCTGAGCGCAGGGTTTCGGGGTGGTCGTCGCCCAGAACACGGCGACGACGGGTGAGGGTGTCCTCGGCCAGCTGGCGAGCCTGTTCGTGTTGCCCTAGCTTCCGCAGGGCGGCGGCCAGGTTGTGGGCCGAGTGCAGGGTGTGGGGGTGGTCGTCGCCCAGCCGGCAGCGGCGCAGGCCCAGGGCGCGTTCGAACAACGGCCAGGCGGGACCGGGTTCCCCCCGAATCTGCAGATAGGTGGCGGCGCGGTCAAGCAGCCGGGCCACGTCCTCCTCGACCGCATCGAGGTTGCGGTGGGGGTCGGTGGCGACCAGGACGTGCGGCAGGAGCTGGCGCCAGACGGGCCAGGCCGACGGGTTTTCCCACGGGTCGTGCGGCACCTCGGCACGCAGCAGCCCGACGGCGAGGCTGGGCAGGTCTTGGGGCTGGGGGCCTTGGGTGCGCAGGATCGCGGCGAGCAGCCGGTGCAGCCCCAGGGTGGTCGGCTCGACGCGGGCCAGCCCGTGCTGGCGCAGCATCCGGGTCAGCTCAGCGAACGCGAGCGGATCCGCGGCTGCGGTCGCGAGGGGGTCGGGCAACTGAGTGGGGTGGGTGGTGAACAGGGTCAGCGGGATCGGTTCCGGTGCCAGATAGGCAGCCAGGGTGAGCAGTTGCAGGGCAGCCGGGGACTGGGCGGTGAGCCTGTCGAGGGCGATCTGGGCGCTGGCGGCCAGTGAGACTGGATAAGTGGCGGGGGCGCCTTGTGCCAGTAGGTCGGTGGTCCGCTCAGCGAGCAGGGTGAGGTAGCCCTCCACAGAAGTGGCGGTGTCGGCCAGGTGCGCGGCGGCTTGGGCCAGCGCCAGCGGCAGGTCTCCCAGGGTTTCCGCGATCCGCCCCGCCTCACCTTCGGTCAGCTGGGGGGCGCGGCGGCATAGCAGTGTGATCGACTCGTCCCGCTCGAACACGTCCACCCGCACTGGTGTGGCGAGGTCGTGCCAGCCGGAATTGCGGGAGGTGATCATCACCTGCCCGCCGCCCCCGGGCAGGTACCCCACCAGCGCTGCGGGTTCCTCGGCGTTGTCGAAGATCAGCAACCACCGGTCCCGCTCCCGCAGTGCGCCCAGTAGCCGGGCCACCGCCGCGGTCACCGGGTCGGTGACGGTCGCTAAACCCAGAGTCTGGGCCAGCTCGGCCAGCCGGTCGGCCACCAGCGCTGATTGCTCCGAAGGGATCCACCAGACCACGTCGTACTCGGTCCCGTGACGGTGGGCGTACTCGATGGCCAGGGCGGTCTTGCCGATCCCGCCCATCCCGTGCAGGGCTTGCACCACCGCTGTCGAGCGCTTGTCCTGCAGCGCGGTCTGTAACGCGGTGAGCAACTCGCCGCGTCCGGTGAACGCCAGGCTGCGGGCGGGCACGTTCCACACCCGTTCGGCCTGGGGCAGCTCAGCCAATGCCTGAAACAGCCCCTCGCTCAGCTCTTCCGGGGTGCTGACCGTCGCGATGGTCAGCCCACTGTCGGCCAGCTGCGCCCGAAACGCTGCCTGCCGGGCACCATGCTGCTCGTCCCCGACCAGATCCGCCGAGGCCTCGGTGCCGTTATCGAGCAGGAACACCAGCCGGGGCAGATCCGCCTCGCTGGCGGCCTGGAACTCCAACTCCGTGTAGGACAGCTCAGGCTGGTCCCGGACGGGGGATCCGTACCGGAACCCGACGATGGCCACGTACACATCAGCGGAGCGCACCGCCTCCCGGCACACCTGCGCGGGTTTCTGGTCCCGCGCGGTGAAGTACTCCATATCACTGATGGCATCCCCAGCCCGCGACACCGCCCGCTCCGCCGCCGCCACGAACGAACGGCGGGCAGGCGAGCGCCGCAGCTCCGAGGTATGACTCAAAAACACCCGCCGTGGCCGGAGAGACACGCCCCGCAGCATCTCACCCTCCGGCGCCGGGTGGATACGTGAGTACCGCGGTCTAGACGCTTGTCCGAGCGCTCTTTCCGGCTAGGCGCCCACACTGGTGCCGCGTCGGGGGGCGAGGGGTGCCGCGCTGGTCGCAAGCCCGAAGGCGCCATCCAGCGACAGCCGACCCGGTCCGATGAACAACAGTCCGAGGAGTCCGGCGAGCAGAGCGACGTCGAGCTCGGCACCCATGGCATCGGCTACGACGAAGCCGACGTTGGCCTTCACCAGCAGGATCGCGCCGACCATGATGGCGATCAGCGGAAGCGTGACGAAACGGGTGAACAGTCCGACAATGAGCAGCAGGCCGCCGACGCCCTCCGCGATGACCATGAGCCAGGCCACCACCTCGGGGGACGGGACGTTAAGCGAGGCGAGGACGCCGGCGATGTTGTTCACCCCGCTGTCGAACTTCCCCCAGCCATGCCAGGCGAAGATGGCTCCGATCCCGAGCCGGATGAAGAGCGGGCCGAGGTCCGCCGCGCGGCCAAGGAACGAAAATCCGAGAGCCTTCATTCAGTACTCCTCGAGCGTGTGAAGGGGCAGAAACCGGTGTGCCGCCAGCATCCTCGGGGCACGCGTTCCCGCCAAGTCTCCATCAGCCAGCACCACGGACCTCGCCCGGAGGTTGTGTCGCCCGTCGGGTGGACGCCCAAACCATCGACAGCCTGTCGACGTTCCTCCGGCACTGCAAGCGTCAAGAGGATGCGCTAGGACCGTCGATGGTGCTGGACACGGTGCTGGCTCAGCATGGCATCGTGCTTCGCCTGCTACCGGAGTGTCCGGTGCGCCCGCGGGGCATGAGGCTGGTAACCGCGTGTGCGCTGCCTATGCCCTGTCGTGCGCCAGTTTCTCCGCGTACCTGCGCGGCGAGACCCCGTCAAGACACTGGACGCGCAGCTAGCGCCGTGTGGCGTCTAACAAAGATCAGCGGCGCTGACCAACGAAGGGTATTTCCGCTGGTCAGCACCGCTTTACGTGGTCCCAGTCTCAGCCTTGCTTGGTCTCCCAGAAGATCTTGTCAATCTCCGCGATCTGGTCCAGCAGCTCTTGCCCGGTCCTGGGATCGGTCGAGCCCTTGGTGCCGGTCGCGCCCGCAGCCTTGGTGGCCTTGTTGAACAGCTCGTGCAGCTGCGGGTACTTCTCGAAGTGCGGCGGCTTGAAGTAGTCGGTCCACAGTACCCAGAGGTGATGCTTGACGAGATCGCTGCGCTGCTCCTTGATCTCGATTGCGCGCGAACGGAACTCCGGGTCGGGGTCGGACTGGTACTTCTCCTGGATTGCCTTGACCGACTCGGCTTCGATCCGGGCCTGCGCCGGGTCATAGACGCCGCACGGAAGGTCGCAATGCGCAGTGACCTCCAGGCGGGGATGGTGCAGAATCCGCGACAGCAGTCCCATCGTGCCTCCCTGACATGTGCTGCTCTGACGGCACCCGACCTTACTACCGTGCGGCCCGGCGAGCATCGGGACGGTGATCATTGGTGGGACTCAGCAGCCCAGGGGGACGGTGGCCGTGGCGACGCGCGGTGGTGCGCGGCCCCTCGATGTCCCCGACCCTGTCCGACGGCGACATCGTGCTGGTCAGTGTGCGAGCTCGACCGCGCCCCGGGGCGGTAGTGCTGGTCCGGTGGGCGCAGCGTCCCGGCCAGCTGTCGGTCAAGAGGGTGGTAGGCCGGCACGGGGATGGCTGGTGGGTGCTGGGCGACAATCCCGACGGGTCCACCGACTCCCGCCAGCTCGGCACCGCCGACCCGATCGCCGTGGTCCTCGCCCGCTTGTACCCCGCACCCCGCCGACTGCCCCGGCGCTCGACTACCTGGCGGCCCCGCTGAACGCGCCGGGGAGGGTCAGGCGCGGAGCTCGGCGTAGCGGGTTTGGCAGTCGTGCCAGTGGGGGAGGATGCCGGTTTTCGCGGCCTCGGCGAGGGTGGGGGCCGCGAGGTCCTTGTCCGACAGCTCCACCGTGAGGTCGATGGGCCAGGGCAGCGCCAGCGCGGGATCCAGCGGGTGCACCGTGTGTTCCGCTGCGGGGTCGTAGCCGGTGGAGCACAGGTAGCTCATGACGGTGTTATCGACCAGCGCGATGAACGCATGCCCGATCCCTTCAGCGAGGTACACCGCACGGTAGGTCTCGGTGTCCAGCCGCACCGCTTCCCAGCGACCGAACGTCGGCGAGCCCACCCGGACGTCGATCGCGACGTCCAGCAGTGCGCCCTGGGCACAGTGCACGTACTTGGCCTGGCCGGGAGGCACGTCGGAGAAGTGCACCCCGCGGATCACACCGCGCCGGGACACGCTGTGGTTGGACTGTGCCAGGTGCAGCCGGTGCCCGGTGGCGTCGACGAATGCCGGTTGCTGGAACGGCGCAACGAACCGGCCGCGGGCGTCGGGGAAGACCTTCGGGGTGAACTCGACCGCTCCCGGCACCCCCAGCTCTCGGAACTGCACGGTGTTCCACCCTAGCCAGCACGGTGGCGATACCGCCGTGACCCCGATGAAATGATCTTGCTCGGAGCATTGTACGGAGTCCGCTGGATGCTCGAGTTGCGTTGGCGGTGGCCGAGACGGTTGGCTGCGGCGGCGCGTAGCGACGAGGCCACCTGATCTGGTGACGCTCCGACCTACCGCTGTGGCAGGTCACGCGAAGATGTCACACGCGGTTGCTGGGTTCCGCATAACCAACCGTCAGTTCGCGCGTTGTGCACTCGACAGGGTTGCGACACGCCGTTGTCAGGGCCGGAGGCCCTCCCCGCCCGTGATCGTCATGCGGGCGAGTGGGGGTCACCACTGGGCGCGGCGGAAGGGTGGTGCCGGTGGCCGACAGGGCTGAGCGGGCCGATTTCGTGCCCTTATCGCCAGATCTCGGGCAGGTGGCTCGGGCCGCGCCCGGCTGGCCGCTCGCGGCCGTCAGAGTGGACCGGGCGATCCCACTGCCGGAGTCGCCCGCGCTGGTCTGCGACGGCGGCATCGTCGTCCAGGCCAACCTGGCGGCCGCCCGGCTCGCTGGCCGGTGGAGCCCGGGCTCGCTGACCGGGCTCCCGCTGCAACGTCTGCTCACGGGTTCGGGCACCGATGCCGAGCTCGTCGGACCTGAAGGACACTCGGTACCGGTACGGGTGATGCGCTGGATCGTGCCGGGCACGAACCTGCTCGTGGTGTTCCTGGTCGACGTCTCCGACCTGCGCTCGACCGGCCAGCGGCCAAGCACCGAGCGCAGGCTTACCGAGGTTGCCCGGGCCGGCCCGGTGACCGGCGCTACCCGTTGGTCACGGGGGCATGACGAGATCCTCGGTGAGCCCCAGGCGGATAGTGAGCTTGCGCAGGAGCGTGGGCGACTGCTGGAGGCGCAGCGGATCGCCAGGATAGGCAGCTTCACCTGGGAGTGGCTCACCAACAAGCTCAGCTACAGCTCTGCCCTGGAGGAGCTCTTCGCCGGACGCTGCATCGACCCTGCCGACCCGTTACGCCACGTTCACCCCGAGGATCTGCCGATCTTGTTGCGGCGGGTGCAGGAGATGGTCTCGGACCCCGATGCGGGCACGTTGGAGGCGGAGTTCCGCGGGTTGCCTGAATACGGCGAGACCTGCTACGTGTGCCGGCTACGGGCGCAGCGGTCGGCCAGCGGGGAGATCCTGCGTCTGATGGGTACCGTGCAGGACGTCACGCAGGCGCGGGCGCTGGAGCGTGAACTGCGCGAAGAGCAGCGCCGGCTGGCCGAGGCGCAGCGGGTGGCTCGGATCGGTACCTGGGAGTGGGAGCCGGGCTGCGACCGGCTCGTCTGGTCAGACATGATGCAAGACCTCTACGGGGTTGCGTCGGCCCCCTGCCAGGCCACTTACCAGACCTATCTGTCCCTGGTGCACCCCGACGACCGGGAGTGGGTGGACGAGCTGTGGCGCCAGCTCGTGATCGACCAGGTGCCGGTGGAATGCGAGCACCGGGTGCTGCGGCCGGACGGGAAGGTACGCACCTTCCGGTGCCACGGCGCGGCCATCACCGACCCATCCGGGAGCCTGCGCCTGGTCGGC